>JAICVP010000209.1 GCA_025935275.1 Thermoleophilia bacterium | reverse complement strand
TTCGAAGATGGCCTCCTCTATGCCGTCGTCGCGAACATCGGCCAGCGCCCCGCGCTGAAGGTCTCCTGTCGCTTCGAGCCCGAGTTCAGCGGCCTCGGGGGATCGGTGCAGGTCTCGCGTCTTCCTCTCTTCCGCAACATCGAGTACCTCGCCCCGCACAAGGAGATCCGCACGCTCGTCGACACGAGCGCCGACTACTTCGCGCGCAAGGAGCCGACGAAGCTCACAGCGACAGTGACGTATCGGGACGAAGGCGGAGCCAGGCGGCGCCTCACCATCGCGCACGACCTCGGCATCTACCGTGACGTTGCCTACGTCGTGACGCCCGGCCAGGCCGACCGCACCGACTGAGCGAGGCGCGCTACCCTGGGCCTCCTGCGGCGGCTTTTCGTGCGCATTTTCCCGGGAAAGGAGAGGCCGTGGAACATGGATCCGAGACCTACTACGTCCTGGGCGAGGGGCTGCTCGGCGAGAGCCGGGGCGGTCGTGAGCCGACGCTGGCGAGGGCGGCCGAGGCGGCCACCCCGCCCTTCCGCTTCTCCCGCATGGGGCCGAAGGGCGGCGGCAAGCAGATACCGGAGGGGACGCGGAAGGCGCTAGCCGACGCAATGGCCGCCGCGGGCGGCGGCACCGTCGGGCTCCCGTCCGGCTTCACGTACCTCGGCCAGTTCATCGACCACGACCTGACCTTCGACAAAACGAACGTGATGCTCGGAGACCATGTCGCTCCGACCGCGCTCCTGCAGGCCCGCTCGCCGAGCCTCGACCTCGATTCCCTCTACGGCGCCGGCCCTGCCGATCCAGGCTCGGAGCAGTTCTACGAGACCGACGGGCTGCACCTGAAGATGGGTAAGACCGCTGCGGGCGACGGGCTCGCGTCGAAGGACGGGTTCGACCTGCCGCGCGGCGCCGGCTCGACGGTGGCGGCGAAGCGGAAAGCGATCATCCCCGACCCGCGAAACGACGAGAATCTCGCCGTCGCGCAGACCCACCTGGCGATGATCCGGTTCCACAACCGCGTCGTGGACACACTCGGCTCCGGCGCCGCAGGCACGCGCTTCGAGCGGGCCCGGAAGCGCGTGACGAAGCACTACCAGTGGATGATCCGCACCGATTTCCTGCCCAGGATCTGCGAGGCGTCGGTCGTGAACGACGTCTTCACGAACGGGCGCAAGGCCTTCGAGGTCGGCGTGACGCCGACCGACGTGCCGACGATGCCGATCGAGTTCTCGGTCGCCGCCTACCGGCTCGGGCACTCGATGATCCGGGGCTCCTACAACTGGAACAAGATCTTCGACGACGGATTCGGGACGCTCGACCTCCTGTTCACGTTCTCTTCGACGAGCGGCGACCTCGGGGGCTTTCCGCGCCTCATCAGCTCCTGGATCGCCGATTTCAGGCGGCTGTACGACTTCCCCGGCGGAGGCCATGGGACCCTCGGCGTGCCGGCGGCGAAGTTCAACGAGGCGATGCGGATCGACACGCGCATCGTCAACCCGCTGCAGTTCCTACCGGGCTTCTCGGGCGTGGAGGCGAATCTCGCCTTCCGCAACCTGACGCGCGCCAACATGGTCAGGCTCGCCACGGGGCAGCAGATGGTCGCCTTCCTACGGAGCAAGGGCGTCTCGATCACGAAGCTGACACGGGCGCAACTGCGCGACGGGGACGGTGGTGCGAGCCTGGAGGGCCTCACGCGGGCGCAGCGGGACCGCGTGCTCACCGACACGCCGCTCTGGTTCTACATCCTCCGGGAGTCCGAGCTGAACGGGGGCAAGCTCACAGGCGTCGGGGCCCGCATCGTCGCGGAGACCTTCCACCGGGCGATGGAGGGAAGCGAGCACTCGATCGTGCGCGACACCGCTTTCCGGCCGCTCCTGGGGCCGAACAACACGACGTTCCGGATGACCGACCTCCTCTTCTTCGCCTTCGAGGGGAAGAAGAGCCTGCTCGCGCCGTTGGGTTAGAACGGGTTCACGCAGTCGAGGGCCCAGAGGAACTCCTCTGCCTCGGCGCGCACGCGCGCGGCTTCGTCCGCGTGACCGTCCGCCTCGAGCGCGCGCGCGTGGTCGAGCGCGATGCAGGCGCCGTCGAAGGCAAAGCCGAGCCGCCGCTCCTCCGCGGCTGCGGCGCCGAGCCTCTCGGCGGCCTCGGCGGCCCGCCCCTCCCTGAGCGCCACCAGACTCTCGGCGACGGCGAGGTTGTTCCCGAGGCGGCCGACCTTCGGTCCGGACGCGCCGGCGAGTGAGTCCGCAAGTGCCGTGAGCCGCTCCGTCTCCCCCGCGGCGTCGAGCGCCCGGGCGATCGGGTCGGTGGTGAGTACGACGGGCCAGCGGTCCCCCACCCCGGCGACGGTCTCGTCGGTCGCCCGGCGGAGCTCGTCGGTGCGGCCTGCGAGGTAGAGCCATGGGATCACGGCGCATGCCATCGGCACGATCCGTTGCACCTCCCCGCTCTCGACGGACACCGTGCGCACATCGCGAAGCCACATCGCCGCTGTCTCGAGGTCGCCTCGGCGCAGAGCGAGGGCCCCGCGGACTGGGTCGTGGACGAGCTTGGCGGCGGCAGGCATCTGCTCGGGATCGATCGCGTCCAGCCTTGCGTCGGCCTCCGCCCAGCGGCCTGCAGGGATGAGAACCTTGGCGATCAGCGAGAGCTCGACATAGGAGGCGATGCTCGGAGGCGCCGGACGGCCGTCCAGCCCCGCGATCGCGGTCGCCTCGATCTGCTCGGCCGGAAGGAAGCCGATCGCCGACCAGATGAAATTGATCACCGCCCGCGTCGATTCCTCGAGGGCCCCCACAGCCGCCGCCTTCTCGATGATGGCGAGGACGTCGTCCGGATCCGGCGGCTCGCCCAGGTTCGAGGCGAGGACGGTAAAGAGGTTGATTCGCCCATTCACCTCGGCGAACGCGTCGCCGACGCGCTTTGCGACGTCGATCGCCTCCCGCGAGTGCTCGGCCGCCTCGACATGGTTTCGGAGCATTTCGAGCTGCGAGCGCCTGGCAAGAGCCCGGGCGAGCTGAGGCGATTCGGGTAGCCCGTCGAGGGCGGCCACGGCGGAGTTGGAAGCATCGAGTGCATCCCCCCAGCGGCCCGTGACCCAGGAGACCCGCGAGCGCCAACCGAGCGCTGCGGAGCGAATCCGGTCGTCGAGGCCTTCGAGAGCCTCCGCCTTGTCCAGCCAGCGGAGCATTTCCTCGAACCGCCCGAGGTGGAACGTCGTCTCGGCCAGGGCGACGAACGCGGCGCCTTTCTCGTCCGCGGTTCCGGCAAGGTCGAGCGCAGCCTCGAGGTGCTCCTGCGCGGCACCGAGGGCCGCCCTCCGCGTCGCACGCTCGCCCGCGGCCATGAGCACGGCGTACGTCCGCCGCAGGATCTCGGGATCGTCCTCGCCGTAGCCGATCGCCTCGCGGTAGTGGTAAGCGGCGAGCTCCGCGGTCTCGACGTCGCGCCCGGGAGCGACGTGCTGGATCCAGTCCGCGACCTGCAAGTGGAGCTCGCGCCTCTCCGAGCGGGCGAGCGACCCGTAGGCGACGTCACGAGTGAGCGCGTGCTTGAAGGTGAACTCCCGCAGGCCGCCCATCACCGACACCGGCTGCAGTGAGACGAGCCCGGTGCCAGTCAACGCTGCGACGAGCTCCTCGTCGACGCCGACCGCGGCCGGCCAGAACACACGGCCGACCACCGCGCAGCGCCTGAGCGCTTCCCGCGACTCCGGGTCGAGCAGGTCGAGGCGCGCGGCGATGACGCCGTGCACCGAGTCCGGAATGCGCAGCTCGGCGAGGCGAAGCGTGGCCTCCCAGCCGCCGTTCTCCCGCTGCAGCGCCCCCTCGTCGATGAGCATCTGCAGCATCTCCTCCAGGAAGAACGGATTGCCCTCGGCGCTCGACAGGAGCGGGCTGCGAACGTCGTCCGGCACGCGCGCAGCGCCAAGAAGGTTGGAGACG
>JAICVP010000025.1 GCA_025935275.1 Thermoleophilia bacterium | reverse complement strand
GTAAACAGGGACGTCTGCGGCGGACACTAGCTCATGCTGGGGCCCGAATACGCTGGTGTCAGTCCCCTTTTGGTGTAAGGAAGCCAGCCTGCCGAAGGGCCCGTTAAAACGCCAGATCCGCGAACCCGAGGGCCCACGGATCTGACGGAAGGAACTTACTGGCTTTCGTGGATCCGTGTCAAGGGAAACGCGAAGATTCGAACCGAAGCTAGCCCCTGAGCCGCAGGGCGACGACCGCCAGCAGGTAGCTCAGGCCGCCGATCGCGCCGAGCCAGGAGTACGGCGCGCCGTCGTGCCCGCGGGCGACCTCGACGATGAAGGCGACGATGATCGTGGTCAGCACCACGATTCCGGCCAGCGCGGTCGCGTGGATGTCGATCTGGCGAAAGCGCTCGTCGCGCCCGTCGCCGCGCAGGCCGCGCACCGTCTCGCTCCGGCCGCCGAACAGGATGAGGGCGCCGAGCGCGGTCATGATCGCGAGCGACTGGAGTCCTGTGCTCGGGTTCCCGCCGATCCACATCGCCGCGAGCATCACGATGCCGAGCGCGACCGAGAACAGGGGCAGGAACCACTTCGACCTAGTCATTCGCATCTCCATCGAACATCGCCTCCACATTCGTCTGGAAGAATCGTGCGAGCGCGAGAGCGAGGGGGAGAGAGGGCGTGTAGCGCTCCTGCTCGATCGAGTTGATCGTCTGTCGCGACACGTCGAGCGCAGCAGCGAGCTCGCCCTGGGAAAGCCCCTGCCCTGTTCGCAGCTCTCGCACCCGGTTCTTCATCTGGCTGCCGTGTCAAGCACGCTTGACACGTTAAACGAGCGCACCGGGGATGTCAAGGACGCTTTACAGCGTCAGTCGCGCGGAGAGACGCGGCTCGGGAAGTCGAATTCCCGCACCGAGCACTCGGGGCAGTAACTGACGGCCTCGTCGAAGCTGTCCTGCTCGGGATCGAAGCTGAGAAGGGTCCGCCAGCCCGGCTCGAACCGGTCGGTCTCGGCGTCGCACTCGATGCACCGCAGCATCGGGCCGACGCTAACCGGTCGAGGGCGGCGGGCACAACCGCGGTTTTCGCTGCGAGCGGGAAATTCCGCTCGCGTACCGGCCGTTAAAAACGCCAGATCCGCGAACCCGAGGGCCCACGGATCTGACGGGAGGAACTTACTGGCTCTTGCTGCTCCCTGTCAAGGGAGTGGTTCGCTACGGCTCGAGCCCACCACTCCAGGGCGGGTAAGCGCCCAGATCACCCAGCACGCGAGGGCGATCATGACGAGCGACCAGAGCGGGTAGTACGGGATGAAGAAGAAGTTCGCGAGAGCGCTCAGCATCGCGAGCGTCAGCGCGACGACTGCGGCCCACGTCTTCCCCGAGAAGATCGACCAGCCGGCGATCATCAAGCCGATGCCGAGCAGCAGGTGGATCCAGCCCCAGGCGGTCACGTCCAGATCGAACGTGTAGTTCTGGGTCACGAGGAAGAAGTTGTCGTTGAAGATCGCGACGAGGCCGTCGATCGCCTCGAACATGCCGATGAGGATCAGCATCGTCCCCGCGAAGGTGATGCCGCCGATTACCCACCCAGAGGTGGCCGGCTGACGAGTCGATTCGTACTGCGTCATGGAGCTCCTTTCGTCGCCCCGTAGTACGAGCGGAGCCGGTTAACTCCTGCGCGGCAGGAACTCGCCTTTGCCCAGGGAACCCTAATTGGCAATGGCCTCGATCGGCCCTGCTCTCGACGTCCCCGAAGGACGTCCGAATCGCCGCTTCATCGCCGTCGCCACGCTCGTTGGCGTGGCGGTGATCCTGTGCGTCGCCGCTCTGCTCATCGGCCTGTGGCTCGTCCGCGAGACGATCGTCTGGCTCGTCGCGGCCGGCTTCCTGGCGTTCTCGATCGAGCCGTTGATCCGGATCTTCACCCGACGGGGCATGAGCCGTGGGTGGGCCACCGGCGCCGCGTTCCTCGTCATTGCCGCGGTCATCCTCTTCTTCGCCATCGCGCTGCTCCCGGCGATCGCAAACGCGGCACGCGGCCTCAAGGACGCGGTGCCGGGCTACGTCGACCAGCTGCAGAACTCGAGCGTGTCCGACTCGCTCAACGCGGACGACGCGATCCAGACCGCGGGCGACACGGCGGAAGGCGCGTCGAGCTTCTTCAGCGGGAGCGGCAAGGTGCTCGACCTCGTCGGTGGCCTCGCAAGCGCCGGCTTCGCCGTCTTCATGATCTTCACGTTCACGCTGTACTTCCTGGTGTACGGCCGCGATCTCCTCAACGGCCTGACCGGGCTCATGCCCTTGACGTACCGCGCGCCATTCCTCGACGCGGCGCGGCGGATCTACAAGATGAACACCGGCTATTGGTACGGGAAATTCCTCATCGGCGTGATCGCCGGCCTGACGACCTTCGTGACCATGAAGCTCCTCGGGCTTCCGTACGCGGCCGCGCTCTCGCTGTTCGTGGGAATCACGGACCTGATCCCCAACATCGGCGCGACTCTCGGGACGATCCCCGTCGTGATCGTCGGCCTCCTCGAAGAGCCCTGGAAGGGCGTCGTCGCGGGCGTCGTGCTGATCCTCTACCAGCAGCTGGAGAACAACCTCATCACTCCGAAGGTCTTCAAGGAGACGGTGGAGATCCACCCGTTCCTCTCCGTCGTGACCGTGATCGTCTTCACGTCCCTCTTCGGGATCGTGGGCGCACTCATCGCCGTGCCGGTGACGAAGGCGATCGAGATGCTGATCGGGGCCTGGCGCGAGGGTCGGACGCCGACGCTCGAGCCTCCGCTGCCCAAGCCGGGCGATACAGCCATCCCGTAGGAGGCTGAAAACGTCCGTTAAAACGCCAGATCCGCGAACCCGAAGGCCCACGGATCTGACGGGGAGGACTCTACTCGGTCGGCCGCGCGGATGTCAAGGAAGAAGAGTCACCCGGGTGAATACGGGCGCCGGGCGAGGTTGACAGCCGAGGCCGCGCGCAGAATTTTTCCTGCACCGAACCTCGACCGCTAAAGGAGAGATCGATGGCGACGCAAGCAGAGGACAACCGCACGGCGGCGCGTGAGCTTCCGAGCGGGTGGTACGCGTTCGCCGGCGCGCTTCTCATCATCGTCGGCTCGCTGAACCTCCTGCAGGGCCTCATCGCCCTCCTCAAAGACGACTACTTCGCGGTGACCAAGGGGGGACTGCTCTTCGCCGACTACTCGGCGTGGGGCACCTTCTTCCTCATCGCGGGCATCATCGAGGTGCTCGTCGGCCTCGGGATCCTGGCCTACAAGACCTGGGCGCGGGCCGTCGGCGTCCTCCTGCTGATGCTGAACACGATCGTGCAGTTCGCGTTCATCGCAGCCTTCCCGATCTGGACGCTGGCCGCGATCATCATCAACATCGCCGCGATCTGCGCGCTCATGCGTCCGCTCGACGACTACCAGCCCCGCCGCGGCTACATCGAGTAGCGATAAAGGAGCCACATGGAAACGACTGCACGCCACAGCCCGTCACCGAGCCCGCTCGCCCTGCTGATCGTGCGCTGGATAGCCCTCGCCGCCGCCTTCGCCTTCACGGCGTGGGTGCTGAACGGGGTTGACATCACGGGCGGCTTCTGGGCCTACGTCTGGGTTGCGCTCATCTTCGGGATCGTCAACGCGGTCATCGGGACGATCCTTCGGATCCTCACGCTGCCGTTCAACCTGCTCATGCTCGCCATCCTCTCGCTCCTCATCACCGCCGTCCTGCTCAGCATCACGGACGCGTTGACGAGCCACCTGACGATCGACGACTTCTTCTGGACGACTATCTGGGCGGCGATCATCCTCGCCATCGCCTCGGTGGTCGTCGAGCTCGTCCTGCAGCTGATCTTCTGGAGAGAGCCGGTCGTCGCGGCGTAGAGCCGCTCAGAGCTCGAGCGTCCCGCCGACCGGAAGCACGCGGATGTCGACCGCAGGCGCCAGCTCGGCCGCCGCTTTCTCGAATTCGCCGACCGGGGCCCGTAGGAAGTCACGTGTCGAGCGCCGCGCCGTCACGGGGTAGTACGTGCCCCAGTGGATCGGCACGGCGATGCGCGGCCGGACGAGCGCGAGCGCCTCGGCTGCTTTCCGCGGGTCGAGGTGGCCGGCTCCAAGGGACGGCCCCCAGCCCCAGATGGGAATGAGCGCCACATCGGCATCGGGCGCGATGCCGGCCAGGGCGGGGAAGAGGTCCGTGTCGCCGAGGAAATAGACCTTCCTCGTCCCGGTGACCACGTAGCCGAGGGCTTCGGTCTTCTTGCCGAAGAGCCGTGACGAGCCGTGCTCCGCGGGAACGGCTCGGACGGTCACAGAGCCGATCTCGATCTCCTCGCCGGCGTCGAGCTCGTGGACGGAAGCCGGGAGGCGGCGATGCAGCAGCGCGCCCGCGCCGCGTGGGAGGACGATTATCTTCGCGTTCTCAAGGCGGCGGAGCGAGCCGAGGTCGAGATGGTCGTAGTGGATGTGCGAGATCAGGACCGCGTCCAGGTCCTCGAGGTTGCCCGGATCGAGGGGCTCCGAGCGTCGCAACATGACGATGCGCTCCCGCAGCAGGGGGTCGGTCAGGAGCCGGATGCCGTCTAGCTCCATGAGGACCGTCGAGTGCCCGATCCAGCGAAGGCTGCCGGCCACTTCAGGGCCTCCGGACGAAGAGCCCGCGAACGGCGTCTCGCGCCTGAGTCGAAATCGGAATCGGAGGGTCGGGCGGACCGTAGGCGCTCTGTGCCCACGTGGAGGCGATCTCGGCTCCGAGCAGAAGCACGATTGCTTGGAGATAGACGACGAGGAGCAACGCGAAGACCGATCCGAGCGCGCCGTAGAGGAGGTCGTACCGCGCCACCGACGTGAGGTAGTAGCTGAACCCGATCCTGATCGCCTCGGAGGCGACTGCCGCCACGGCCGCCCCGACGGCGAGGTCGCGAAAACCGAGCCTCGTCCTTGGAACGAGCCGGTAGAGGAGCAGGAGCACGCCGAACGTGAGGAGCGGCGACAGGAACAACGCGAGGATGCTGCCACGATCGAGTCCCGCGGCGCCCAGCCCGTCCGCCACGGTCTCGCTCCAGCTCTCGAGCGCGTTGATCGCGATGGTGAGGGCGAGGAGGCCCACGAAGAGGCACGCGACCGCGAGCACGAGGATGAGGTCGACGAGCTTCCCGTGGAAGAACGGCCGCCGCTCGCCTCCGTCGAAGGCGGCGCTGAGACCCACGCGCACCGAGCTCATCATCCCGCTCGCCGACCAGAGCAAGGCAAGGACGCTGATGACTCCGATCAGGCTGAGCGGCGTGGGAATCTCGGACAGGATCCGCTCGATGTCGACGCCCGCCTCGGGCGAGAGCGGGAACCGGTCGATGAGCTGCTCGGTGAGGTCCTGCCGGCGTTGGTCGTCCCTGAGCAGCAGCCCGAAGATCGTCCCCAGGAAGACGAAGAGCGGTACGATCGCAAAGAGGACGTGGTACGCGATCGCTGCGGCGATCTGCGGGATGCGGTGAACGGTGTAGCGCGCGATCGCGGTCGTCGCCGTCCAGGTGATCCGCCCGACCGGCGTGCGCTTGACCGCGTCCGGGTCGCCGGCAGCGGGAACCGTCGGAACGCCCACAGCCGCGCTCCCTAGGTGCCCGGCTCGGCCGCCGGGTTGACGCTCACGATCTCGACGCCGAGGTCGTGCAGGAGGCTGAGCACGCCGCGGAGCTGCGCCTGGTCGACGAGCTCGCCGGTGAGCACGCACTCCCCGGCCTCGCACTGCAACGCCATCTCCTCGAGCGGCCCGACGAGGGGGCGCGCGAGCTCGCCTCGGACGACGATCCGATAGACGGCGGCCTGCCGGCCGCATCGGGCCGCAAAGCGTTGTTGCATCCAGTCCGAAGTCTCCCTCGCGCGCGAGGGAGACGGCCTCCCCTGCTGCCTTCGTTCACCCGGGTGAATCGCCGCGGCGGGCGATGTTTCACCCCGTGCCCGAAAGAGATCCTCGCAGGGACCGAAAGGAGACCTGATGGCAATCGGACCCGTCCAGCTCATCGTGCTGGCGTTCAATGAGCCCAACTTCCAGGGCGAAGTCCTGGCCGAGCTCGACCGGTTGAAGGAAAACGACGTCGTGCGCGTCATCGACGCGATTGCGGTGCACAAGGACGCCGAGGGTGAGGTGACCGTTCTCAAGCGCACCGACCTGTCCGACGACGAGGCCGCCGAGTTCGGCGCCACCGTCGGAGCGCTGATCGGGCTCGGTGCCGCCGGCCTCGAAGGGGCCGAAGCGGGAGCGGAGGCCGGCGCGGAGGCGACCGCCGACGGCGTCGACGTGTTCGACGAGGCGGACGCATGGGATGTCGTCGAGGACATTCCGGAGAACAGCGCGGCCGCGCTCATCTTGCTCGAGCACCGCTGGGCGATCCCGGTTCGGGACGCAGTCGTTCGAGCGGGAGGTTTCCGCGTCGCGGACGGCTTCATCAGCCCGCTCGACCTCGTCGCCGTCGGCCTGCTCGCCGCCGAAGAAGCGGAGGCGCTCGTCTCCGCCGAGAGCTGAGAACCCGAAGGAGGACTGGAATGTTCGGACCAAGCCGAAGAGTCGCTCGTCGTACCGCGCGCAGGACCTCGCGCCGCCAGATGGCGATGTACGGGGACCAGGGCTACGACGATCCCGGTTACGACGAGCCCGCACCCGCTCCCGCAGCGCCGGCCCAGCCGGACTATGCGGCGGAGCTGCAGAAGCTCGCCGAGCTGAAGGCCGCGGGCATCATCAACGACGAGGAGTTCGAGGCGAAGAAGAAGCAGATCCTCGGCCTCTGAGGATCTGCGCTTTTCGAGGGGCCCTGCGGCTAGGTCGCCAGCAGGGCCTTCTCGGCCTCGTACTCGTCGTCGGTGAGCGCGCCGCGCTCGTGCAGCGCGGCAAGCCGCTCCAGGCTCTCGACCCGCTCGTCGGCCGGCGCTCCGCCGGTCCCACGTCGCCAGCGGAAGTCGTAGCGGCCGACCGCGTCGGGGAACTCCCTGACGGTCTGCCTCCTGAGAATCTCGAGCCCTACGAAGGCGAGCACGACGAGGATCACGATGGCGAGGAAGCGGCGGGGAGTCCCGGTCGGCCCCCAGGCGAGAAAGAGCAAGAGCAGCACGGCGAGGGCGCCGTGCACGATGAACGGGTGATCTCGGAACGCAGGGGCTAGCCATCTGCGGCCGGAAGTTGCGCGGGCGCCAGGGCCCGAGAACCACATCGCGAGGACGGCGACGAGCCCGACGAAGATTCCGGCCGCGGCAGACTGCGCGAGGAGTGACGTGACTACCGTCCAGACGTCGCTGGCGGCCGCTCTGACCGACTCCGCTTCCACGAGGTTGTCGACCACGGCGTTGCCGACCACTCTGCGGACGACAAGGATGAGCAGCCCGATGATGACAAGGCTCCACGCGATGTTGCGAATCGTCTGGCGGCGCCGGCCTGCCGCGAGGTAGACCGCCCCGGCCCAGAGGACGATGCCGAGGATGAACGGCCAGAAGGAGAGCGCCTTCAACCACTTGACGGCCTTCTGGGCCGCGCTCAGCTGATCGGACTCCAGAATCGTGATCGGCTCGATCCGGCCTTCGAGCGCTCCCGCCGCGCTCTCACCGGCGCCGATCTGGCCGGTGACGTCGGCAACGATCTGATCGAGGTTCAAGACGACGGTTCCGTCGGTCGCTTGCAGGCGCTCGGTGTTTCCTTCGAGCAGATCGACTAGCTGGGCGTTGACCGCGCGGTTCGCAGAACGCCAGAGCTCCTGCACGCGCGGCCGCGCGAGCGCCCGGGCGACAGCCTCGTAGGCAACTCCGCGGAGCTGTGCCGAGAGCGGGCCTGCCAGCGGCTTCAGCTGCTCTGGCAAGGCGGCCTCCAGGCGAGCCTCGGCGTCGCTGGCGGCATAGGACTGGTCGACGATGTACACGGAGAGGACATTGCGCACGTCCTCGCTCTGCAGAAGCTCGGAGCTCGTCGCCGCCCACTCATCCTCATCGAGCGCGACGTCTCGAATCCAGATGCCCAGGGTCGAGATGAAGATGCAGAGCGCGCCGAGCACGACGAGGGTCATGACGACAGCGCGCCGCCGACGAGATCCCTTCTCGGGCTTCGGCGGGGCCTTGCTCTCAGTGCTCACCCGAGAGACCATCGCGCAACGGGCCCCGTCTGGCCTCACCCGAACGCACGGTTCACCCGGGTGAAACAGGGGGGCAGGTGGTGACTGCCTCGTCGCCGTGAGAGAATCTCGGCGGGCAGCGCGGCACCGCAATGCCCCTTGGAAAGGAGAAAGATGGTCTTAGCGGAAACGACGTTCCTCGACGTCTTCTGGTACTCGATCCTGTTCTTCTTCTGGATCATGGCGATCTGGATCTTCATCGCGCTGATCTCCGATGTGATCCGGAGGGACGACTTGTCGGGCGGAAAGAAGGCGGTCTGGATCGTCTTCATGGTCATCGTGCCGTTCCTCGGCTGCCTGACCTACATCATCGTCCGCCCGAAGTTGACGGCGCAGGACGTCCGGATGGCCGCACAGGCCGAGGCGGCCCAGCGTGCGGCGGCGGGCGTCTCGCCGGCTGACGAGCTGTCGAAGCTCAACGAGCTGAAGAGTCAGGGCGTCATCAACGACGCGGAGTACGAGGATCTCAAGAGGAAGGCGCTGGCCTAGGCGCCCGATGTGGCACGGGCGCGGGCGTCCTCGAGACGACCGCGCCTCGTTCCGCCAGAGAGAAGGAGAGAGCACATGAGCACCAGAGCATCCGGGCCGACGGGTTGGGCGGTCTTCGCAGGGACCGTGCTCGCCATCGTCGGTGCGTTCAACATCATCTACGGGCTCGCCGCGATCTTCCGCGACGAGGTGATCACCACGACCGGCCAGCACGTGATCGTCTGGGACGTCACCCGGTATGGCTGGATCCTCTTCATCTTCGGGATCTTCCAGCTGCTCGCCGGCATGGCGCTCTTCGCCGGTGCCGGCTGGGCGCGCTGGACGGCTGTCGTCCTCGCCGGGTTGAACGCGATCGCCAACGTGCCGTTCCTCACCGTCCAGCCTCTCTGGACAGCGCTGATCATCGCGCTCGACATCATCGTCATCTACCAGCTGACGGCCCGCTGGGAGGCGGTCGACCCCGCGTACTACGACCGTTACGACGACGCAACGAGGGGCGCGAGCTCGGCGCGCGACGAGATGACCCGGCACCGCACCGGGCTGTAGCAGCTCCACAACCGAGCAAACTCGCCCTTCCAGCGGCGCTTCGGCCGGACATCCGGCGTAGCCGAGACGGGACAAATGTCCCGACAGCTGCCCGGTAACATCTGGCCAGGGACCGTACGAGCGGGAGGAACGGCGTGGAAGCGGAAGTGCAGCTAGCCCAACCCCGGCGGGCCTGGGAGGTCGGTCGTGACGTGCTGCGCTCGCCGGCGGTTCGCTACGTGGGGGCGATCCTCCTCCTCGCCCTCGCGTACTACGGGTGCGCCAAGCTCGCGCAGAGCCTGCGTTACACCGCTTCGGTCAGCGCTATCTGGCCACCGGCAGGCCTGGGGATCGCGGCGCTCTATCTCTGGGGCCTCCGCCTCTGGCCCGGAATCTTTATCGGCGAGCTCGTCATCAACGCGGAGCTGCTCGTGGGCGACAGCGGCCTGCCGTTCTGGAGCGTCGTCGGGCAGCAGACCGGAAACATGCTCGAGATCATCGTCGGCGCGGTCTTGCTCCGGCGCCTGCTCGGCCCGAAAGCCGGGCTCGACCGCGCTGACCAGGTCCTCGGCATGCTCGTCGCTCTCGCAACCGCGACTGCGCTCAGCGCGGTCGTGGGGACGATCTCCATGCTCGCGGGCGGCGTGATTGAGCCTTCCGAGGCCGCTGAATTCTGTCGGACCTGGTGGCTCGGGGACACCGCAGGCGGGCTCGTCGCGCTGCCCCTGATCCTCACCTGGGCCCACGACTTCCGCGGTTCATGCCGACGCATGTGCACCTGGGAAGGTGCACTCCTCATCGCGACGGTCATCGGACTAAGCGTGCTGTCGATCTCAGCGGACGAGCCGGTCACGTACCTCGTTTTCCCGGCGCTCATCTGGGCCGCTCTCCGCTTTGGCCCTGCGGGCGCGACCCTCTCTGTGGCGCTGGCGGCCGGCGCGGCGATCGGGTTCACGGCGAACGAGCTTGGCCCGTTCTTCAGGCAGCCGATCGACCACAAGGCGCTGAGCACCCAGCTCTACATCGCCGTGGCGGCGCTGACGACGCTCTTCGTCGGGGCGCTCGTCGGCGAGCGGGAGCGTTCGGTGACAGAGCTCGCCGAGTCGAAGCAGCGCGAGGGCACCCGCGCCCTCGCCGAGCGTCAGCGCATCGCGCGTGACCTGCATGACTCGGTGTCGCAGGCCCTCTTCTCCACAATCCTGCACACGAAGACCGCCGAGAGGGATCTGGAGCGGGAGGGCCTCGACCCGGGCGGACCGGTTGCGCGTTCCCTCAAGGCGATTGCCGAGCTGACCGCAGGCGCGCAGCGGGAGATGCGCGTCCTGCTCTCCGAGCTCTACGGCTCGTCCGGCGACCAGGGCCTAGTCGCCGGTCTCGCCCGCCACGCGGCGACCCTCGGCAACCCCGAAGGTCTCACGGTTATCGTAAGGGGCCCCGAGCCACGCCTGCCCCTCAGCCCGGCCGTCGAGGCGCAGCTCTTCGCCATCGGCAGGGAGGCGCTTGCCAACGTCGTCAAGCACTCCGCCGCTGAGCGCGCCTGGGTGAGTATCGAGTCGAGCGCGGGGACCGTTTCCCTGGAGATCCGCGACAACGGCAGCGGCTTCGTCGCGGGCGGCGACCGCCCCGGCCACTACGGCCTCGCGTCTATGCGGACACGCGCCGCGGAGGCTGGCGCGTCACTGACCATCCTGAGCGTGCCCGGCCAGGGGACGATCGTGCGCGTCGTCACCCCGCAGGACCAGGAAACGAGGGCAAACGGACTCTGAGGCCGTCATCAAGGTCCTCGTCGTAGACGACCACGAGGTCGTGCGCCAGGGGCTGCACGCGTTCCTCGACGGCGAGCCCGACCTGGAGGTCATCGCGGATGCGAGCGGGGGAGAGGAGGCGCTCGAGGTCTGCGCCCGCCTCGACTCGGAAGGGCGGGTACCCGACGTCGTCCTCATGGACCTGCAGATGTCCCCGATGGACGGCATCGAGACCACCCGGCGCGTGCGGGAACGCTTTCCGGAGGTGGAGGTCGTCGCGCTGACCTCCTTCGCGGAAAAGGAGCGCGTCCGTGCGGCGCTCGAGAGCGGCGCGTCCGGCTACTTGCTGAAGGACTCCGAGCCGGCCGAGGTCGCAGCGGCGCTGCGCTCGGCCCACCGCGGCGAGATCCAGCTCGATCCCGCCGTGACGCGCCCGCTCATCACCGAGCTCGGCGCCGGCGGCGACGACGTCACCTCGCTCCTCACGAGCCGCGAGCTCGAGGTGCTCCGGCTGGTCGGGGCCGGCAAGGCCAACAAGGAGATCGCGGCCGAGCTGGTCATCAGCGAGCGCACTGCGCGAACCCACGTCTCGAACGTCCTGCGCAAGATCGGAGTCAGCTCGAGGACGCAGGCGGCGGTCCTGGCCGTTCGCGAAGGGTTGGTCGCACCGCCCGAGGCCGAAGGGGCCCGGTCGGGGTGAACCGGTGGCCCCTCCTCGGTGAAGGCGAACGCGGCGGCGCCGGTCTCCTCCTGGAGACGAAGCTGCGCGGGTTCTCGCCCTCGCCGGAGATGATCCTGCGCCCGCGGCTGAGCGCGCAGCTCGTCGGCTCCGACCCATCCCTCGTCCTCTTCGCGGCGCCGCCCGGGTTCGGGAAGACGACGCTCCTCGCGCAGTGGCGTGAGCTCGACGAGCGTCCGTTCGCGTGGTTCACGCCCGATTCCTCCGACAGTGAACCGGTCGCCCTTTGGACCGGAATCGTCGAAGCGATCCGCCGCGTCCGTCCGGATTTCGGAGGCGCCGCCGGTGCCGCGCTCCAGGCTCGCCACGTGGACGTCCACGACGCGCTCATCCCCGTGGTGGTGCGGGAGCTCGAGTCGCTGGAAGGCGAGCTGGTCCTCGTGCTCGACGACTACCAGGCCGTCGAGAGCGCGGCCTGTCATGCGTCGCTCGAGTACTTCATGGACGCGCAACCGGGGAACGTCCAGCTCGTGATCTCGAGTCGGGCCGATCCCGCGATCCCGGTCGCGAGGCTGCGCGCGGAGGGCCGTCTGCTCGAGCTGCGCGCGCTCGACCTCTGCTTCACGAAGGAAGAAGAGGCGGCCTTCCTCAACGGGCAGCTCGGCCTCGGGCTCGCCCCCGAGACCCTCCAGGTGCTGCACGAGCGCACCGAGGGCTGGCCGGCAGGCGTGTACCTCGCCTCGCTCTCCCTGCGGCAGAGGTCCGATCGCGATGCGTTCGTCTCGGCTTTCGACGGCTCGAACCGCCATGTCGTCGATTATCTGACCGAGGTGGTGCTCGGATCCCTCGACGCGCGGCAGCGGGACTTTCTCCTCCAGACGTCGATTCTCGACTCGTTCTCCGCTCCGCTTTGCAATGCGGTCACCGGAAAGCGCGGGTCGGGGAAGCGGCTTGCCGAGCTCGAGCGCGCCAATCTCTTCCTGATCCCCCTCGACGACCGGCGCGAGCGTTACCGGTACCACCAGCTCTTCGCCGACCTTCTCCGGGCCCAGCTGGCGCAGCGGGATCCCGCTCTCGTCCCCAAGCTCCACCGGCGTGCCTACGAGTGGCTCGCGGCTGAGGGAGAAACGGATGCTGCTGTGCGTCACGCGCTCGCCGCCGGCGAGGTCGATCAGGCGGCTGCGCTCGTCGCGTCGCAGTGGCTCGCCGATGCGAGCGGGAATCTCGACCGGCCGGACAGGACTCTGCGGAGGCTCGAGGGCTTCCCGGCCGACGCGTTTTTGGACGATGCGCGGCTCGCCGTTCTCCAGGGCTCCGGGCTGAGTCTCGCGGGAAAACGCGCGGAGGCCGACGAGGCGCTGGCAGTCGCGGAACGTGGCGGGGCGGAGTTGCCCGACGGAACGGCCGTGGAAGACGCAGCTGTAGTCGTGCGCGCATGCTTCGCCTGGGGTGACGCCGCCGGCGCGCTTGCGGCCGCCCAGGAGGCGGCAGCGGTCGAGGACCGGCTGCCTGCGGCCTGGCGTCCCCTCTGCCTGCTGACGCTGGGCCGGGCCCACTATTTCGCCGGCGACCACGACTCGGCGAAGCCCGCGCTGCAGTGGGCCGTGTCGTCGGCGCACCACGTCGACCGCCCGCTGCTCGCGGTGATCGCTCAGGGCTACCTCGCGCGGATCGAGCTCGCTGCGGGCGACGTGGAAGGCGCCGAGAAGTCCGCGCGCAGCGCGCTGCAGACGCTCGAGAGCCACGGCCTCACCGATCGATCCACAGCGGGGAGCGTCCACGTCGCGGTCGGAGCCGTGCTCGCCCGGCTCGGCGAGACGCAGGAGGCCGGCGACGCGCTGGTGCGCGGCCTTGCCCGGTTACGTCGGCACGGCGAGGTGCTGGAGATCGCCGACGCCCTGCTCGTGTACGCGCCCGTGAGAAGGGGGCTCGAATCGCTCACGTCGGCGCGGGGGCTCGTCGAGGAGGCGCGCCTCCTCCTCGGGGAGTGCAATGACCCCGGAGCGGTGGGGCTGGAGCTCGAGGAGGTCGCCCGCTCACTCACTCCCGCGCACCGGCGCATCGAGGGTGGAAGCGAGCTCACCGAGCGCGAGCTCGAAGTGCTGCGCTACCTGGCCGACGGTGTGCCGAAGAGGGACATCGGCCAGGCGCTCTTCCTCTCGTACAACACGATCCACTCGCACACGAAGTCGATCTACCAGAAGCTGCGGGTCTCCTCGCGCGACGCGGCCGTTTCCCGCGCCCGCGAATTAGGATCCCTCTAGTTAGCTGATCAGCTTCCGCTCCATCGCGAAGATCGCGAGGCGCCACATGAGGAGCCCGAAGGCGACAATGACGCCGACGTGGTAGAGGTCGACCCAGCCCTCGAATCCGAAGGCCGCGTGGCGGACGAGCTGCACGCAGTGATACAGCGGGTTGAACTGGGCGAGCACCTGCGCCCACTCCGGGAG
>JAICVP010000183.1 GCA_025935275.1 Thermoleophilia bacterium | reverse complement strand
GAGACGATGAGGGGAATGGTGGCGGGCATCGTCGGGGCCGGGGTCTGGGCGGCCGCCGAACCGGCGCTGGGGCGGGCATTCGGCGTCCCCTGGTACTCGGATCGCCGGCTCCTCGGCGGGCTCTTGCGGGTCGGCCCCGAGGAAGCAATCGCGGTTCACCTCGCCAACGGCGCGCTCTTCGGTGCGACGTTCGAAGGGCTGGGCTTCCGCGGCCCCGTCAAGGGCGTCGCGCTGGCCCAGGCCGAGAGCCTCGGGCTGTGGCCCTGGATGGCGCTCGTCGACCGCGTCCACGAAGACCGCCGCACGGGCGCGTGGCCGCCGCTCCTACGGAACGGACGCGTCTTCGCGTACGAGGTGGCCGTCCACGCGCTCTTTGGCGCCGTGCTCGGCTCGCTGCTGCAGGACGACTAGGGAGTCGTCGAGGATCCGTCCGTGGTCGTCGGCTCCTCGGTGGTCGTCGGCTCTGTTGTCGTCGTCGCGCCGGTGTCCGTGGGCGCGGTGGTATCCGTCGGCTCGGTCGTCGTCGTGGTCGTGGTGCCGGGCGAGGCGGTTCCGTCGTCGTTCGGCGCGGAGGTGCCCGACGGGACGAGGTGGTTTCCGAGAACGTCGACGATCCCGGCGCCGATCTCGTCGAGGCCGGCCTGGAGCTCCGCCAGCGTCAGATCGTCCTGGTTGCTGAGATCTCGGAGCTCCTGCTTCAGCTCCGCGAGCAGCTGATTGCCTTCCGCGTCGAAATGCACCGGCCCGCCGGTGCCGAGGATCCATTGCGAAGCCGCAGCGAAGGCGACGCACATCTGACACTCGACGTTCTCGGCCAGCGCGAGGTTCACGGGCGTGACCACACTGGGATCGCTGAAGACCAGAACGATCTGGTAGGCGGCCGCGATCGACGCGCAGTCGACGCAGCTCGAGATCGCCACGGCCGCGTTCCCGTTGTCCACGACGTCCTGATTTGCGCGAACGACCTTAAACGAGACCTTGAAGACGATCGTGCCGTCCTTCGTGTTGACGGCGATCGCAGTGTTGTCCTGAGCCGCGGCAGCGCCGGGCCAGGCGACGCCCACCGCCAGCAGCGTTACGAGGAACAGGAGCGTCAGTCGTCTCATGGCGTTGTCGTGACCTCCGTCGTGGAGGGCTCAGTCGTGGTCGTTCCCTCAGTGGTCGTTCCCTCACTCGTCGTTCCCGACCCCTCGGTGGTGGCCGGCAAGGTCGTTTCGGACGGCGCCGTGGTCTGGCCGCCTGGAACCTGCTCTCCACCGCCGCTCGGCGCGGGCTCGTTGCTCACGGTCGGCGCGCCGCCCAGCTCATGCTGCCGCTCGGGCGTCAGGCCCGGCCGCCCCGTGGGCACGCCCTGGAGCTGGGAGATCGCTCCCTGCACGGTGCCCTGCTCGCCGGGCTGGATGGGCCTGTAGTCGCCGTTGGGCCACCAGATGAAGCCGAGAAACGCGATCACGGCGGCCGTCGTGCCGAGCACGGAGAGCCGGCGCATCGGGGCCCCCTCGGACCAGCGCCAGGCGCCGCCGAAGGCCTTGCCGCTCGCCCGCGACGAGCTGTAGACGAAGCCGAGCGCCGGCAGCGTGAGGATGATCATCTGCAGCCCGGCGAGCGAGCCGGCGGCCATCTGGCCGTGCCCGAAGGAGTCGTCTGCCTTGTGCAGGTGGACGAAGAACGAGTCGTACGCCGTGCCGAAGATGCGCGGCGCGTTGATGACCATCATCCCGAACGTCAGGAGCAACACCGGGACGAGCAACACGACCCAGGCGGTGACCGTCACGCGCACCCAGGGCTTGAGCGCCGTGACGCGCTCGTCGGGCTTCCGCCACGGAAGCGCGCTCACGAGGGTCGGCTTGATGCGTGCGAAGAGGTCGGGTACCCCGGTCAGGTCGCTGAGGATGTAGTAGCCGTCCAGGCGCAGGAACGGCATGAGCTGCTGGAGGATCTGAAAGTTCTGGATGAGGACGAGGACGAGAAGCGGCTCGAAGCCGGTCAGGAAGTAAGCCGCCGCCGTCCCCAGCGCGAAGAGCGCGTTGAAGTAGACCCCGCCGAGGTCGGTTCGCAGGCGCCCTGCCCGGCTGAGCCGGTAGGCGTCCGTGACGTCCGTGTAGAAGGCGGGCCAGACCACGTAGATGCCGGCTCCCATGACGCCCGGCTTGGCGCCGCCGAAGCGCGCCGCCGTGGCGTGGCCGATCTCGTGCAGCGCAGTGGCCACCACGACAAGTCCGAGCAGCATGAAGAGGAGGACGGGGTTGTAGACGAGTTCGCGGGCCGGCTGCGCGATCCCGTGGAAGAAGAAGAGCCAGACGTCGAGCGCCGCGAAGGCCGCCACGGCGAGGAGGACGACCGGCGCGAAGAAGAAGGGATAGAAGACCGTCGTGATCTTGTGCACGACGCCTTCGGGCACGACCTTCACCCGGAAGCGCAGGGCCAGAAGGGGGTCGACCTTCTGCTGCTCGGCCTGGGCGCCGTTCTCGCCCGCGATCACGCCGAGCGGCTTGAGCTTCTCGTCGATCAGGAACTGAACGTTCTCGCCGCTGACGCCTCGCCCCGAGGCCTCGGTGGCGATCTCTGCGATCTCCTCGTAGCTGTGCTGCCCGTCGGCCGCCTTCGCGATCACGAAGAGCAGCTCGGGCAGCTGAATGATCTGCCCGTCCGCTCGGCGGGCGATCGACGGCGGCTCCTTGTAGCCCGAGTCCTCGTACTCGCCGATGAGCTCGATGCCGTCGGTGACCTTTGGCGGGGCGCCGTTCGAGGAGCCGGAAAGGGGCGGCCCCGCGGCCGCCCCCGTGGTCCCGGACTCAGGACGGGTCTCGCTAGTTGTCCTGGGTGATGTCAACGTTCTGCTCGGCGTTCGCGTATGCGATCGAGTTGTCAGAGAGAACGTTCGCCGCAACCGCAGCGTTGACCGGCGCCGCGAGATTCGCGTTGATGAGCGACATCGCAGCGCGCTCCGGCAGCTCCTCGCCGGCGAGCTCGTTGAGCTCCTCGCGGGTCAGCTGCTTGTACTCCTGAGGCTCGTTACCCATGTCTAGTTCCCTCCTCCGGTCAGGTTGCCCTGATCGATCGGGGCGCTTTGCGTTGCATCGGCATACGCCACGGCGCCGTCCGAGAGGACGTTCGCTGCGACAGCCGCATTCACGGGGATGGCGATGTTCGCGTTGATGAGCGACATCGCGGCCCGCTCGGGCAGCTCCTCACCTGCGAGCTGATCGAGCTCTTCCTTGCTCAGCGAGCGATATTCCTCGCCCATGTGTGCCTCCTAACCGTTGTCCTGAGTGATGTCGCCCGTCTGCTCGGCGTTCGCATAGGCGACGGAGTTGTCGCTCGCGACGTTGAGCGCGACCGCGGCGTTGATGGGGGCGGCGATGTTCGCGTTGATGAGCGACATCGCGGCGCGCTCCGGCAGTTCCTCGCCGGCGAGCGTCTCGAGCTCCTCGCGGCTCAGCTGCCTGTACTCCTGCGGTTCATTACCCATGTGCGTCCTCCTTTCCGTCGTTCGCGTGGTCGTCTGGAAGGGCTGCGTTGAGCTCGCCGGCGACGTCTTCGTCGATGGGCGCCGCTCGTCCGTTTCCGTCAACGACCGCGTCCTCTTCCCGCTCCTCGGGCGGTGCGTCAGTGGCGCTCCGCTCCTCGGGCTGTTTCATCTGCCCCTCCTGAACGTGCTTCGTTTTCCGGTTGCGAGCCTGCTCCCGATCGGTGCACGACTCGCTGCCGGCTGGAAACGCTTGTACGGGAGGATTTGCCGACATTCGCCGCGACCACTGCATTGACGTCGCCGACCACGGAACCGTGCTCGCTTTCGTGGTGGATCCGCTTGCGGATGACCTTGCGAACGTCCACGGAGCGTTTCTTTCCAAAACACGTGTTTGGCTAAACGGGTGGGGTAGGCCGAACACGGGTAAAGGCGGCCCTGTGGGCCTCGCTTTCCCGACTGCCGGCGCGCGCCTCATCCGCGTCCTGGACGTGGCAGCCGTGCTCTGGGTCATTCTCTGGGTCGCGCTCGCGCTTCTCGTCGGGAAGGAGGTGCGTGACCTTCGCGATCTCTCCGACACGGTCGTCACCGCAGGCGTCGCCGTCGAGGAAACCGGGGGCCTCGTCCGCAACCTGGGGAGCATTCCCTTCGTCGGCGGCCAGGTCTCAGACGTGGCAGACGAGGTGGAGCAGGCCGGCCGCAGCGCCCAGGTCAGTGGCCGCGAGAGCCGCGACTCCACGGAGGATCTCAGCGTTCTGCTCGCGCTCTGCATCGGGCTCATCCCGACGCTGCCTCTTCTCGGCCTCTACCTGCCGCTCCGCTGGACCTGGACGCACGAGGCCCGGGCGGTCCGGCGCGCGCTCAGGGGCCGGCCCGCCGATGATGCGAGGCTGTCGGAGTTTCTGGCCCGGCGCGCCGTCGCGAACTTCTCCTACGACCGGCTTCTCGCGGTGAGCGAGCACCCGTACCGCGACCTGGAGGAGGGGAGGTTCGCCGCGCTCGCCGACCTCGAGCTCGCCCGCCTGGGGATCCGCCCGGCAGTCTCTGCCTCG
>JAICVP010000234.1 GCA_025935275.1 Thermoleophilia bacterium | reverse complement strand
TTCGCGAGCAAGGCGATCGGCCTGAACCTCGTCGACGCCGCCTGCCGGCTCGCTGCCGGGGCCCGGCTTGCCGACCTCGAGCTCGAGCCCGGCGACGCGAACGGCCACGTCTCCGTCAAAGCCGCCGTCTTTCCCTTCGCGCGGTTCCCCGGCGCGGACCCGGTGCTCGGCCCGGAGATGCGCTCGACGGGGGAGGTCATGGCAAGCGCCGCCGACTTCCCCTCGGCGATCGCGAAGGCGGAGCGCGCGGCGGGCAGGCCGCTCCCGGAGGGCGGGACCGCGTTTCTCTCGGTCTGCGACTCGGACAAGGAGGCTGCCGTCGACCTCGGCTCGCGGCTCGTCGACCTCGGCTTCGAGCTCTGCGCAACCGCGGGCACGGCGCACACGCTCGCGGCTGCAGGCCTACCCGTTACGAGCGTGCGCAAGGTGGGGGAGGACGGAGACAGCGCCACCGTCGTCGACCTCGTCCGCCGGCGCCGCTGTGACCTGATCGTCAACACGCCGGCGGGCCGCGGCGCGCGCTCGGACGGTTACCTCATTCGCGAGGCGGCGCTGGTCGCCCGCATCCCCTGCATCACGACGCTGGCCGGCGCCTTCGCTGCTGTTGAGGCGATCGCCCGCGCGCGGAGCGAAGACGCGCTGTCCCTCCAGGAGCGAGTTGCGAAGAGAACTGCTTGACGTCGTCCGGGTCGACGAGGTCGGCCCTTACCGGCTGTTGCGGCTGAAGCGGGGACGGCTCGAGTCCGGCGCTCCCGGCCAGTTCTTCATGCTCTCGCCACCCGGCCGTCTGCTGCCGCGGCCGATGAGCCTCTCGCTCGCCACCCGGACCGAGCTCGGCTTTCTCATCGACCCTGTCGGCCCGGGGACGAAGGCGCTGACGACCCTTGTCCGCGGCGAACGCCTGCATGTGCTCGGTCCTCTCGGCAATGGCTTTCGGCTCGACGTGGCGCGCCCGTTGCTCGTGGGCGGAGGCATCGGCCTCGCGCCGTTCCCCTATCTCTCCGAGCGGCTGGGACGGCCGCCTGCGGTTCTCGGCTTCCGCTCGCAGGAGCACGCCGAGGCTGCCGCGCTCGTCCCGAACGCCGAGGTGGTGGTCGAGCCCCGGCTGGTGACCGAGGCGCTGCGACCTGGTCACGACGTCCTCGCCTGCGGGCCCGAGCCCATGCTTCGCGCGGTGGCCGAGCTCGATCCCGGCGCGCAGCTCGCCTGGGAAGCGCCGATGGCCTGCGGCTACGGAGCCTGCTACGGCTGTGCGGTCGAGATCGGCGGCGAGCTCAAGCGCCTGTGCGTCGAGGGACCCGTCCTGGAGCGCGCGGCGTGATCCTGAACGCCTCAGGCTGCCTGGACGCGCTCACCGCTCCCGAGGTCGCGCACACCCTCGACGTCTTCGTGACCAAGACCGTGACGCCGCTGCCACGCGAGGGCAACCAGCCGGTGCGGATCGCGGAGACGGACTTCGGGATGCTCAACTCCATCGGGCTGGCGAATCCCGGGATCGACCGCTTCGTCGCCGACACGCTGCCACGGCTCCTCGATCTCGGCGTGTCCGTCTGGGTATCCGTCGGAGGCTTCGCGGCGCACGAGTATGCGGAAATCTGCGCGCGGCTCGACCACGAGCCGATCGCGGCGATCGAGCTGAACGTCTCGTGCCCCAACGTCTCGTCCCCGGAAGAGGAAGTGGAGCAGATCGTCGCCGCTGCGCGCGCTGCGACGACCAAGACGCTCTATGCCAAGCTCTCGCCCTCGGTGCCCGATGTGGGTGCCGCCGCCGTCGCGGCGGCGCGCGCCGGAGCGGATGGGCTCACGCTCGTGAACACGATCCGCGGCCTGGCGCTCGACGAGCTGACGCTCGAGCCGAAGCTCGGCCCCGGGGTCGGCGGGCTGTCGGGCCCGGCGCTCCGCCCGATCGCCCTCGCGGCCGTCTTCGCCGCCTACCGCGCGACCGGATTGCCCATCGTCGGGGTCGGCGGGGTGGAAACGGGGGCCCACGGCCTCGAGTTGATCGCGGCCGGCGCGTCCGCGTTCGCGCTCGGAACGGTGCTCTTCGCCGATCCGGAAGCACCCGTTCGGGTGCGGGAAGAGCTCGAGCGGGAGGCCTCGGCCCGCGGCTTCGCAACCCCGCTTGCCGCCTACGCTGCGGCCCACGGCGGACCGCCGCCGACGCCTCTCCGGCGCGTCGCCTGAGGGGGCAACTGCTCGTTGCCAGCGCAGCAAAAATGCTTGAAATAGCACGGAAAATTCACACTTGAAGCATGACAACTCGCTGCTAGAATCCCGCGCCATGCAGAGCGCCAAGACCCCCGTCCAGGCACCCATGCGGTCCCTGGATCAGAGGATGGACGCGCTCCGGCGGGCCAACGAGATTCGAGTCCGGCGGGCCCAGCTGAAGAAGGATCTGAAGAGCGGCAACGCGCAGATCGAGCAGATCCTCAAGAACCCGCCCGCGTACGTCGAGACCGCCAAGGTCTTCGACATGCTGATGGCCGTGCCCAAGTTCGGACGCGTGAAAGCGGCGCGCTTCCTCAACCAGTGCCGCATCAGCCAGTCGAAGACGGTGGGCGGGCTGTCCGAGCGCCAGCGCACCGAGCTGGTCGGCCTCCTTCGCCGCTAGGCGGGCGGTGAAGCTCTTCGTCGTCACCGGTCCGTCGGGGGCGGGGAAGGGCACCCTGATCAGGGGGCTGATCGGCCGGCGTGACGACCTCGAGGTCGCGATCTCGGCGACCACCCGGCCGCAGCGGCCGGGGGAGGAGGACGGGCGCGACTACTACTTCCTCAGCGAGGCGGAGTTCCTCGCGCGGATCGAGGCGGGCGACTTCCTCGAGCACGTGGTGTACGTCTCGGGACAGCGCTATGGCACCCTGCGCTCGGAAGTGGCCCGGATCCACGCGGCCGACAAGAGCGTCGTGCTCGAGCTCGAGACGAAAGGCGCCCGCGCCGTGCGCGACGCCGAGCCTGCCGCGGTGACGATCTTCATCGCACCTCCGTCCTTCGACGAGCTGGAACGCCGGCTGCGCGACCGTGCGACCGAGTCGAGCGGCGAGATCGACGAACGGCTCGAGCTCGCGCGCGAGCAGATGCGGGAGGTGGACGACTTCGACTACGTCGTCTTGAACGACGACGTCGAGCGTGCGGTCACAGAGCTCGACGCGATCGTGACCAGGGAGGCTGCGGGCGTAGGTAGACTGAGCGCGACATGATGTATCCACGAATCGACGATCTGCTCGAAAACGTGAACAACTCGCGCTACGCGCTCGTGATCGCGGCCGCCAAGCGCGCGCGGCAGATCAACAACTATCACCACCAGCTCGGTGAGGGAACGTTCGACGACTTCCCGCCGCCGCTCGTCGAGTCTCGCTCGAAGAACTATCTGACGATGGCCCTCGAAGAGATCGGCGAGGGCAAGATCAAAGTCTCGCAGCCGAGCTAAGCAACCTCAGGGAGCCGAGATGGCTCGAGTTCTTCTC
>JAICVP010000249.1 GCA_025935275.1 Thermoleophilia bacterium | reverse complement strand
TATCCACGAATCGACGATCTGCTCGAAAACGTGAACAACTCGCGCTATGCGCTCGTGATCGCGGCCGCCAAGCGCGCGCGGCAGATCAACAACTATCACCACCAGCTCGGTGAGGGAACGTTCGACGACTTCCCGCCGCCGCTCGTCGAGTCTCGCTCGAAGAACTATCTGACGATGGCCCTCGAGGAGATCGGCGAGGGCAAGATCAAAGTCTCGCAGCCGAGCTAAGCAACCTCAGGGAGCCGAGATGGCTCGAGTTCTTCTCGGAGTCACGGGTGGGATTGCCGCCTACAAGGCGTGCGAGCTTTGCCGACTCCTGGTGAAGGCCGGCCACGAGGTCACGCCGGTCCTCACGCCGGATGCCGAGCGGTTCGTCACCGCGCACACCTTCGAGGCTCTGGCCCGCAGCGAGGCCCCGCGCGATCTCTATCCCCACCTCGTCGACGCGGACCTGCTCCTGATCGCGCCGCTGTCGGCGAACACCCTTGCCAAGCTCGCGCACGGGCTCGCCGACAACGTCCTCACCCAGCTCGGGCTCGCCTTTCGCGGGCCCATCCTCGCCGCTCCGGCGATGAACGTCCGCATGTGGGAGCACCCCGCGACCCGGGCGAACGCCGCTGCGCTCGCCGAACGCGGCATCGAGCTCCTGGGCCCGGCCGAGGGGGAGCTTGCCGAGGGCGAGCACGGGCCCGGGCGCATGGTCGAGCCCGAGGAGCTGTTCGCGCGCGCCCAGGAGCTCCTCGGCCAGACGGGGCGTCTCGCGGGCAAGCGCGTCGTCGTCTCGGCCGGCGGTACGAGAGAGCCCATCGATCTCGTCCGCTTCGTCGGCAACCGTTCGTCGGGGCGCATGGGCGTCGCCGTGGCGGCCGAGGCCAGGCGGCGCGGCGCCGACGTGACGCTGGTCTATGCCAACGGCGCCGTCCCGGCCCCGGAGGGAGTCGACGTCGTGCCCGCTCCGACCGCGGCCGACGTCGGCCGCGAGATGCTCGCGCGCGCAGATGCGGACGTGGTCGTCATGGCCGCCGCGGTCTCCGACTACCGACCTGGCAATCCGGAAGACGGTAAGCGCCCGAAGGACAAGGAGCCGTGGACGATCACCCTCGAGCCGACCGACGACGTGCTCGCCGAGCTGGGCCGGCGGAAGCAGAACGGGCAGATCCTGGTGGGGTTCGCCGCCGAGGGGGGAGCGGACGGTCTCGAGCGCGCCCGGGGCAAGCTCGCCAACAAGAACGGGAACCTTTTCGTCTACAACGACGTATCTCAACCCGGCGTCGGATTCGAGGCGGAGGACAACGAAATCGTCCTCCTTTCGGCGCGGGGCGAGCGCAAGATTGGCAGGCGAAGCAAGGAGGAATGTGCAGTGGCTATCCTCGATGAGGTCGAGGCACTCCTGGGAGGGGATTGATGGACGAGCAGGCTGTGGGAGCAGATCCGGGCCTCGAGGCGAGCCGCACCGCCGAGCTGGCCGACCGCGTGGTCGCGAATCTCCAGCGCGTCATGCACGCGCCGGACGAGACGCTGCAGTTCTCGGTCCTCTGCCTTTTGGCGGAGGGTCACTTGATCATCGAGGACTTCCCCGGGGTCGGGAAGACGAGCCTCGCCAAGGCGCTCGCGCGCTCCGTGGACTGCGCCTTCTCGCGCCTGCAGTTCACCCCTGACCTGCTGCCGTCCGACGTCACGGGCGTCAACGTCTTCAACCAGCGCTCGAACGAATTCGAGTTCCGGCCGGGGCCCGTCTTCGCGAACATCCTGCTCGTCGACGAGATCAACCGCGCGTCGCCGAAGACGCAGTCCGCGCTCCTCGAGTGCATGCAGGAGCGGCAGGTGACGATCGACGGCGTCTCCTATGTGCTGCCGCCGCCGTTCATGGTCATGGCGACCCAGAACCCGATCGAGTACGAGGGCACCTACCCGCTGCCCGAAGCCGAGCTCGACCGCTTCACCATGCGCATCGCGATCGGCTACCCGCCGCTTCCCGACGAGGCGCAGATGCTCTCCGAGCAGGCGACCGACACGCCGCTCGACCGGCTCGAGTGCGTGGCCTCGGCGCAGGAGGTTCTGGACGGCATCGAGGACGCCAAGCGCGTCTTCGTCGAGGAGAGCCTGAACCGCTACGTCGTTGCGCTGCTCCGCCAGACGCGCTCTGACAACCGGCTCTACCTCGGCGCAAGCCCGCGTGCCGGCATCGCACTCCTCAGAGTCGCCAAGGCGCGCGCGATCGTCGCCGGCCGCGACTACGTGGAGCCCGAGGACATCAAGGCGGTCGCACCGACGGTCCTCGCGCACCGGTTGATCCTCGCCCCGGAGGCCCGCTCGTCCGGCCTCGACGCGGAGGATCTCGTGCGGTCGATCCTCGAGCGGACGCCGGTCCCCGTCTAGGCGCCGGAGGCGCTCGCACGTGCTGACCGACCGCGGCCGCTGGATCCTCGCCTTCGGCGGCGCTGTCTACCTTGCGGCGTGGGCGTTCGGGACGACCGCCCTCTATCCGATCGGGCTCGGCCTGGTGCTCGCGGTGGCGGCCGCCGCCCTATGGGTGCGGCTCCTCAACCGTCCGCTCAGGGTCAGCCGGGCCCTGGGCAAGGGAGAGCACCTCGCCGGCGACGACATCCCGGTGCGGCTCGAGGTCGATGTGGGCGGCCGGATGCCCTCGGGGGCTCTCACGGTCGTCGAGCGGATCGCGAAGTTCGGCGAGGTCGAGACGGTCATCCTCAGCCGGCACGGCCGGCTGCGCGGCTCGTACATTCTCGACGCGGTCCCACGCGGCCGCTATCCGATCGAGTCGGCCAAGGCCGTGCTCGAGGACCCGTTCGGGCTCGAGCAGGTCGAGATCCCGCTTCCAACCGGAGATTCGGTGCTGGTCTATCCGCGGCTGGTGGATCTCGACGCGCTCTTCTCCGACTCGGGCGCGCGGGCGCTCGAAGGGCGGCGCCTGCTCCTGCGCCGGCCGACGGGCTTCGACCTGCACTCCGTCCGCGACTACGAGCAGGGCGAGTCGCTCAGACGCGTGCACTGGCCGACCACGGCCAGGCGTGGGCACCTCATGGTCAAGGAGCTCGAGGACGCGCCGCGCGACGAGACGGCCGTCCTCCTCGACGGGGACGCCGCCGCGGTAGTGGGCGTCGCGCCGGACAACACGTTCGAGCTACAGGTCCAGGCCGCCGGCTCGATCCTCAAGGCGCACGCAGCGCGCGGGCGCCGCGCAGCGTTGATCGTCAACTGCGCCTCTCGCGCCTACCAGCGCGTCCATTCATTCGACGGAG
>JAICVP010000066.1 GCA_025935275.1 Thermoleophilia bacterium | reverse complement strand
CGGCCAGGTCGAGAATCCCGAGCTTGTCGAGACGCTCGAGGCGCGCGTGCGCAAGGTGCGCGGCGTGAAGGACGTCGAGAACCTCCTCCACACTTCCGAGCCGCGGGCTAGCTGATCGGAAGAAACCGCCGTCCCAGGCCGTCAGGAAGGCATGACGGCAATCGACGAGCTTCTGTACTTCCATCCGGCGAGCGTCGTGACCAGGTTCGCAGCCGAGCCGCCTCGGCCGCGAAGGAAGCGGGCCGAGAAGCGAAGATATGTAGCGTCGGCACGCCGTCTGCTGCTCGAGCTGGCCAGCTCGGCGCCGGCCAAGTGGCCAGCTAGGCGATTGCGGACTCGCCGAGCAGTGATTTGACCTCGGCGAAGAAATCCGGCTCGGGTCGCACTCGGTAGTCCGGGCCGAATGCGAGGGTCACCGGGCCCGCCGAGGTCTCGATCGCGGCGAGCACCTTGGCGTCGCCGGGGTACTCCCGCAAAAGCTCGGCCAGCTCGCGGACGAGGCCGGCCGGCGCCTTCCGCGCGTCCACCTTGAGACACACCTCGGAGCGGTCGGGCGTGGCCTCGAAGGGGACGACCTCGATGGCGATCAGCTTCGTCTCCCCCTCCTTGTGGTCCACCCGTCCCTTCAGGACGAGCACGCGGTCGGCCTCGAGGAAGTCGCGCGACGCCGCGTAGACGGAGTTGAAGACGACGGTCTCGACGGAGCCCGAAAGATCGTCGAGCCGCATGAACACCATCGGCTCGCCCTTCTTCGTCGTCAGGTTCTTGAGCGCCCCGACGATGCCACCGACGGTGACGACCTCGCCGTCACGGCGGCGCTCGAGCTCCGCGATCGCACAGTCGGTCTTCTTGCGCAGAGACGCCTTGACGCTGTCGAGCGGATGCTCGGAGACGTAGAGGCCGAGCGACTCCTTCTCGAAGCCCAGCCGCTCACTCTTCTCCCATTCCTCCGTGCCGAGCGGTGCGTGGTGGCGCGGCCGAGACTCGGCCGGCTCGTCGCCGAGATCGAAGATCGAGCTCTGTCCCGCCAGGCGGTCGGCCTGCTGCTGTCCTCCCCAGGAGAGCGCCGGCTCGAGCGCCTCCCACATGCCTCTCCGGGTCGCGCCCGTCGAGTCGAGCGCGCCGCACTTGACGAGCGACTCGAGCGCGCGCTTGTTGACGAGCTGCGGGTCGACGCGCTCGCAGAAGTCCCAGATGGAGGTGAACGGCCCCCCCTCCTCGCGCGCGGCGATGATCGAGCGCACGGCGCCCTCGCCGACGTTCTTGACCGCGTTCAGGCCGAAGCGGATCTTGCCCTCGACGACCGCGAAGTCGTGCGCGGAGGAGTTCGCATCGGGCGGCAGCACCTCGATGCCGAGCTCGTCGCAGGCGGCGACGTAGAACGGCACCTTGTCCTTCGTGTTCATCACCGAGGAGATGAGCGCGGCCATGTACTCCGCCGGCCAGTTCGCGCGCAGGTAGGCCGTGCGGTAGGCGATCAGGCCGTAGCAGGCGGCGTGCGACTTGTTGAAGGAGTAGTCCTGCGCCTGCTCCATGTCCTTCCAGAGCTGGTTCGCCACCGCCGGCGTGACGTTGTTCGCGGCGCAGCCCTCCAGGAACTTGTCCTTGAGGGAGGCCATGAGCGAATGGATCTTCTTGCCGATGGCCTTGCGGAGATCGTCCGCCTCGGCCGGCGTGAAGCCGGCGAGCTGCTTGGCGATCTCCATGTATTGCTCCTGGTAGATGCAGATGCCGTAGGTGGGCCCGGTGATCGGCTCGAGCCGCGGGTCGAGGAAGGTGACCGTCTCGCCGCCCGCCTTCCTGCGCCCGTAGACCGGGATGTAGCCCATCGGGCCTGGGCGGTAGAGGGCGACGAGAGCGATGAGATCCTCGAACTCGGTCGGCTTCACCTGGCGGAGCGCCTCGCGCATGCCCGAGGACTCGAACTGGAAGACGCCCGTCGACTCCCCGCGCTGCAGCATCTCGTAGGTCTTCGCGTCGTCGAGCGGGATCTTCGTGATGTCGATGCCGCCGATGAGCTCGACCGCCTTGTCGATCACGTCGAGGTTGCGCAGGCCGAGGAAGTCCATCTTCAGGAGCCCGAGCGCCTCGACGTCCTCCATCGCGAACTGCGTCACGACCTCCTGGTCCGCGCCCTTCTGCTGCAGCGGCACGTAGTCGGTCAGGGGGCGGTCGCCGATGACGACGCCGGCCGCATGAATGGAGTCCTGGCGGACGAGGCCCTCGAGCGGGCGCGCGAGGTCGACGACCTTCCGGGCGGTCTCGTCCTCGTCGTAGAACTTCTTCAGCTCGGCCCCGGGCTTCAGGCACTCGTCGAGGTACACCTTGGGCCCCTCAGGGATCAGCTTGGCGATCTTGTCGACGGTGCCGTAGGGGATGTCGAGCACGCGGCCGGCGTCGCGAACGGCGGCGCGCGCCATCATCGTCCCGAAGGTGATGATCTGGGCGACGCGGTCGCGCCCGTACTTCTCGGCGACGTAGTTGATCACCTGGTCGCGCCCATGGACCGAGAAGTCGATGTCGATGTCCGGCATGGACTTGCGCCCCGGGTTGAGGAAGCGCTCGAAGAGGAGGTCGTACTTGATCGGGTCGATGTCGGTGATCTCGAGGCAGTACGCCACGAGAGAGCCGGCGGCCGAGCCGCGGCCCGGGCCGACGCCGATCCCGTTTCGCTTCGCGAACGAGATGAAGTCCCAGACGATCAGGAAGTAGTCCGCGAAGCCCATCTCGCGGATCGTCTTCAGCTCGAACTTCAGCCGTTCGGAGAGCTCCGGCGTTACCGATCCGTACCGCTTTTGCAGGCCTTTTTCGCACAACTCGACGAGGTAGTCGAAGGCGTCTCGGTCGTCGGGGACCGGGTACTTCGGGAGCAGGATTCGCCCCAGCTCCATCGAGACGTTGCAGCGCTCCGCGATCTCGAGCGTGCGCGCCACGGCCTCGGGATAGCCGGCGAAGTCCTGCGCCATCTCGGCGGGCGTCTTGAAGTAGAACTGGTCGGTGTCGAAGCGCCAGCGGTTCGGGTTCGCCAGTGAGTCGCCGGACTGGATGCAGAGCAGCGCCTCGTGTGCCCGCGCATCCTCGTGCCGGAGGTAGTGGACGTCGCCGGTTGCAACGAGCGGCAGGCCGGTGGTCTCCGAGAGCTTCGCCAGGTCGGTGTTGATCCGCTTCTGGACCTCGAGGCCGGCGTCCTGGATCTCGAGGTAGGTCGCATCCGGCCCGAAGATGTCGCGAAGGTTTGCGATCTCCTTCTCGGCCTCGGCCGGGTTGCCGTTCTCGAGCGCCTTGCACACCCGGCCGGAGAGGCATCCGGAGAGGGCGACGAGGCCCTTCGAGTGGCTTTGCAAGAGCTCCCAGTCGACGCGTGGCTTGTAGTAGTAGCCCTCGAGGAAGCCTGCGGACGCGAGCTTGATCAGGTTCGCGTAGCCGTCGTTCGACTCGGCCAGAAGCGTCAGGTGCGCATAGCCCTTCTGCTGGGCCTTGCGGTCGTCGGCGACGTAGACCTCGCAGCCGAGAAGCGGCTTCACGCCGACCTTCCCGGCCTCCTTGTAGAGCTCGACCGCGCCGGCGAGCGAGCCGTGGTCCGTGAGCGCGACGGCCGGCATCTCCAGCTCCGCGGCCCGCGCGGCGAGGTCCGGGATGCGGCAGGCTCCGTCGAGGATCGAGTACTCGGAGTGGACGTGGAGATGGACGAACGGCGCCTCAGGCACGGGCAGCCCATCTTAGACCGGGGTCCTGACACCTCCGCTTTCGCTCTCCCGGAGCAGCCGGACCGCCACGAGAGCGAGCCAGAGGAACCACACGATGCTCCCCGCGCGTGTGGCCGCGCCGTCTCCGACGAAGCTGAAGAGCACGCTCGCGGCGATGATGACCGGGACAGTCAGAATCGTGGGGAGCCAGAGGTCGCGCCACTGCGGCAGGCGCCTGAACGCGAACGCCAGCAGCAGTGGAGCGAGAAAGAAGAGGGCGGCGCTGATCCCGGATTCGATTCCGTGACCGTCTGACTGCCAGGAATCGTTCTCGCAGCCCTCGTCCATCCCGCGGCAGTCGAGCCGCAAGAACCCCTCAAGGAAGCGACCGGCCCCGAGACCGATCAGAGCGATCACGCCGAGGCGCCCGAGCCAGCCCGATCCGAGGGCACGCCAGAGGCCGAGCGCGAAGGCGATGATGAGCAAGCCGTTGAGGTTCGCAGCGAGCTGGTTGTAGAGCCAAGCGCTGTCCGCAGTCCGGGCGCCGAGGTCGCTGATGTCGTCGTTGGCCGGGCTGAAGGCGTCGGGTTGCGCGAGATCGCCGGCGACCAGCCCGACGATGAACGTCACCGACGCGAGAAGACCGCAGACCCCAGCGGCGCGGAGAGGCACCCCGCGACACTGTCACAGCCTGCGGCGGTCGGCTAGAAGAGCCGCTCGATTCCCCGGACGTGCACGAAGTCGACCTCGAGGGTGCGGATCGCCTCCGCGACCGCGGCCGCGAAATCCTCCGCCTCGAGCTCGCATTCGACTTCGCCGTGCTCGGGCAGCATGCGGAATGCGGGATCTTCGAGGATGTGTGGAGGAACGCGGTCGAGATAGCAAACGAAGCGAAACGTCTCGACAGCGCGACTCGAGCCCGTCTGGGGCTTGCGCCGCAGGAGGCTTTCGGAAAGCGCTCCCACGCTCGAATCCTGGGGCTTGCGCGGGATTGGAGCGTCCCCCGGAACGGGTATTCTTCCGGCCGTGGCGACGAAGGAAGAAAAGATCGAGATGGAGGGCGAAGTCGTCGAGGCCTTCCCCAACGGCATGTTCAAGATCCAGCTCGACGCCGGGCACGAGGTGCTCGGCTACACCGCCGGGAAGATGCGCCGCTTCCGCATCAAGATCTTCCCCGGTGACCGCGTGAAGGTCGAGGTCTCACCCTACGACCTCACCCGCGGCCGCATCGTTTACCGGTACCGCTAGAGCGCGCCGGCCGCTGCTTCCACGGCTGCTTCCTGGAGCCACGTCAGGAAGGCGTAGACGGCGAGCTCGTAGGCCTGCGGCGCGCTGGGGTCGAAGCCGTCCGCGAACTGGTCCTCCGTGACGCCGAGCCGGGTGCCGAGCACGAGGCGCAGGTCGTTGAGGGCAGCGAGCCAGCGGTCCAGGTCAGCAGCGTCGAGCCGGTCGCGATCTGCCGTCTCCTGCAGCGCGCGCAGGTTTTCCTGCCGGAGCGACTCGAGCTCGGAGCCCGTGAGGGCGCGGTACTCCCGCTCGACCTCCTCGTCCTCGTAGGCGGAGGGGCGAAGCCGGCGGAGCGAGGGGTCTTCGGGCTCCGCCGCGAGGAGCTCCTCGAGCTGCGCCGTCAGCCTGCGGAGCAGATCGCGCTCGTCGGGGCCCAGGCGGACGACGAAATCACCGTCCGCGGTGCGTTCGATCGGTGCGGGCAGGTCGCTCAATCCTGGCGCAGGGTCGCCCAGAGCCCGTGCGCGTGCAGGCGGGCGACGTCGTGCTCGGCCTTCTCGCGCGTCCCGCTCGACACCACCGCCTTGCCGTCGTGGTGCACCTGGAGCATCAGCTCGGTCGCCTTGGCGAGGCTGTAACCGAAGAGCTTCTGGAAGACGAGCGTCACGTAGGACATGAGGTTGATCGGGTCGTTCCAGACGACCACGATCCACGGGCGGTCGTGCTCCTCGTGCTCGTCTCCGGCGGGCCGCTCCAGCTCGACGACACCGGGCGCCTCAGTGGCAGAGCTCACGCCACCATTGTGACGCAGAGCGCGCTAGCTCTTGGTAGGCGCCGGCTGTGTCGCCTCGATGAGGCCGAGCAGCCGCTCCAACGCGGCCGCATCGAGCTCGCCCCGGTTCAGCGAGAGCGCCTGGATCAGGGCTGAGAGACGGCGGTCGGGCTCGTCCTTCGTCGTCATGACTGGGGGTTCGCCTCGACCGCCGCCGTTCCTACTCAGTTCGCGGCGCCCGGAGTCGGATCTCCGATCGTGAAGTCCGCGGAGTTCACATTCGTGTCGTGGCCGTTCGGATGGCGCGCGTCGCTCTTCCCCGGAGCGGGTGCGATCGTCGGCGCCGCCGCCGCGGTTCCCTCGACGAAGGCGTTCGTCGCATCGCCCCAGCCCACCGAGTCGACGATGTTCCCGTCGGCGTCCTTGATCGCGACGCCTCCCGCAGCCGACGCGAGGCCGGCCGAGAAGGACTTGTCGGCCGCGTGCGCGCCCGAGTAGCCCGAGCCTCCGAACAGGAAGAACGCGCCCGGGGCGAGCATCGTGCCGTCGCCGAGCGTTCCGAGGGAGACGTCGCTCGTCCCCGCTCCCGAGCGATAGACGAGCTTCCAGCCGGACAGGTCCGCCGCCGCTGTTCCGGTGTTGACCAGCTCCACGAACTCGTCTCCGAGCGCGCCCTCGACGCCGACCGAGAACTCGTTGATCCGGATGGGCGCGTCACCGCCGGCGCCCGCGATGCACTTGATCTGTGCGAGGCCGGCGCCGTCGTAGGCGATCGAGATCGCTCCCGCCTGGCTCCCGATCGTGCAGCCGAGACCGGCGAGGGAGTCGAACGAGGCGAGGGCGGGGCCCGGAGGTCCCGGCGGTCCCTGCGCGCCGGTCGCGCCGGTCGCGCCGGTCGGCCCGGCCGGCCCCATCTGGCCCGCTGGACCCTGAGCGCCAGCCGGCCCGGTTGCCCCGCGCACTCCCTGCTGGTTCCAGGCGAGCGCCCGCTCTCCCGAGCGGCACGCCGAGGCTTTCGCGACGGCGCGGAGGGCGCCGCCGTCGAGCTTGCGACAGGCGTGGATGACGCCGTTCCCGTCAGGGATCGCGGCGTATGCCGCCCCCGCGAGCGCCACCGCGGCGATCGCGAGCGCGACGAGAATCTTCGAGCGCATGCTTCTCCTTCCATCGAATGGCATGCGCCGGTGATAGCTCTCTGAACCGCACGTGAGTGTGACCGCGCAGGAGGCGGCACGGATCCGCGCAAGAGGGGATTCAAATCTCGCCCGCGAATGCCGATAAACCCCCGCTGGCCTTCCTCCCCATGCCCGACACCGCCCCCCAGCCGGACGATGGCACGAACGCGCTCGCCGAAGCCCTCGCAACGACGGACGTCCTCCGTCGCGTGGCCGGCACCGTCGCCATCCACCTCTACGAGTCCGAATACCTCGCCGACGGCACGTACATCTGCAACACCTTCATCGGCGAAGGTCTCGAGAGTCTGCTCGGGCCGCTCCCCAAGGGCAAGACGCCCGAGGAGGCGTGGGAGGAAGCCGTCCATCCGGACGATCTCGAGACCTACGACGTCCTCCAACACCTCGAAGCAGGCGAGCCTGTCGAGATCGAATACCGCCTCGTCGGCTACGACGGGAAGACGCGCTGGGTGTGGGATCGCATGCGCCCGCGCCGAGGCGAGAACGGCGAGCTGCTGGTGGACGGCATCGTCGCGGACATCACCGAGCGCCGGAAGGCATCAGACGCGCTCGAGGAGGCGAGGGCACAGCTTCAGCACATCGCCTTCCACGACCCGCTGACCGGCCTCCCCAACCGCGTCTCTTTCCAGGAGCGGCTCGACGAAGCGCTCGACCGCTGTCCCGGGAAGAAGTGCGCCGCCGCCGTCCTCTTCATCGACCTGGACAACTTCAAGCTGATCAACGACAGCTTCGGCCACGCCGCGGGCGACGAGCTTCTGCGCGCGGTCGCCGGGAGGCTGCAGCGTGCGACGCGTACGGCCGACGTCGTCGCCCGCCAGGGCGGCGACGAGTTCCTCGTCCTCCTCGCGGACATCGAGCCGACCGGCAACGACGAGGACCCCGACTACGCCCGCAAAGCGGCGGCGGTCGTCGCGCGGAAGATCCGCCGCACGCTACGCGCACCGTTCGTCGTCTCCGGGGTCGAGATCTTCGTGAGCGCCTCCATCGGCGTCAGCCTCTTCCCCGACGACGCGCCCGACTCGGAAACCCTCTTGAAGCACGCGGACACCGCCATGTACCGGGCGAAGGACGCGGGACGCGACTGCCACGCCCTCTACGCGGTCGACCGCGACGACGCCCTGGCCCAGCTCTCCATGGCAGGCCGCCTGCGCACCGCGATCGAGCGCGGCGACGGCCTCGTCCTTCACTACCAGCCGCTCGTCCACCTGGACTCCGCCGAGATCATCGGCGCCGAGGCGCTCATCCGCTGGCAGGACGGAGGACGTCTCGTGCCGCCGGCCGACTTCCTCCCGCTCGCCGAGCGCACCGGCCTCATGGCGCCTCTCTCGGACTGGGTGATCGCCGAGGCCTGCCGGCAGGCCAAGCACTGGCGCGACCGCAAGCTCGACCTCTACGTCTCGATCAACCTGCCGCCCTCGTTCTGGCAGCCGACGGCCATGCGCCACGTGCTCGCCACGATCGAGTCCTTCGGGCTGAACCCCGACCGGCTCATGATCGAGATCACCGAGTCGGCGATGATGGGCGACCCGAGAACGAGCATGGACCCCGTCATCGACGAGCTCCACGAGCGCGGGCTGCGCCTGGCGATCGACGACTTCGGCAGCGGCCACTCCTCGCTCTCGCGCCTGAACCAGATGCGCGTCTCGACCCTGAAGATCGATCGCTCCTTCGTGGGCGACCTTCCGGACGACCGCAACTCCGCTGTGCTCGTCTCCTCGATCATCCAACTGGCGCGGAACCTCGGCCTCGAGCCGCTTGCCGAGGGAATCGAGACCGAGGAGCAGCGCGCGTTCTTCCTCGAGCACGGCTGCGAGCTCGGCCAGGGCTTCCACTTCAGCCGGCCGGTGAGGGCGACCGAGCTCGAGACGCTGTACCGCGCCAGCCGGGCCGTTGAGGACGTGGCGTAGGCGGAGTAGGCTCAGAAGATCCCCGCCGCCGGCCGCACCGACCCCTTCACCGCCTTCAACTTCCTCGTCGAGATCGACGGGATCCCCTCGGCCGCCTTCGCGTCGGCGAGCGGGCTCGAGTCGGAGACGGCGGTCATCGAGTACCGGACGGGCGGCGATCCCCTCACGGTGCACAAGCTGCCCGGGCTCACGAAGTACGCCAACATCGTCCTCAAGCGCGGGCTGACCCGCGATGCGTCTCTCTGGAACTGGCGCAAGGGGATCGTCAACGGCAAGGCCGACCGTCGCAACGGCGCAGTCGTCCTCCTCGACGAGACCGGCAAGCAGGTCCTCCGCTGGAACTTCGTGCGCGGCTGGCCGGCCAAGTGGGAAGGGCCGGCGCTGAACGCCCGGGCGAACGAGGTCGCGATCGAGACGCTCGAGATCGCGCACGAGGGTCTCGAGCTCGAAGTCGGCTGAGCACGTGGCCTTCGAAGAGCGCGAGTCGGACGTCATCGTCGACTTCGTCTTCGAAGATGGCCTCCTCTATGCCGTCGTCGCGAACATCGGCCAGCGCCCCGCGCTGAAGGTCTCCTGTCGCTTCGAGCCCGAGTTCAGCGGCCTCGGGGGATCGGTGCAGGTCTCGCG
>JAICVP010000319.1 GCA_025935275.1 Thermoleophilia bacterium | reverse complement strand
GAGACGCAGAAGAATCCCGAGCGGCGCGACGAGTGGGCGTTCCTCTTCGTGCACCTGCGCCAGTTCGCGAGTGCGGACGGCGTGCTCCCGACCGAGTTCGACTCCCTTGTCCGTGAGTCGTTCGCAGGGCTGCTCGAGCACCAGCCCACGCGATGAACGCGGCCGCCCTCCAGCGCCAAGCAGCGCTGGCGGGGGCGGCGCTCTTGGCGATGCTCCTCGTCGTCGTGCTGGACAGCCCGGGCCGGGAGACCTCGCCCGCGACACCGCCGCCGCCCGTCTTGCAGGCGCAGTGGGAGACCGCGACGGTCTGGGTGACCGATGCGGAGAACTGCGGCTCGGCGAGCGGCTCGCCCGGCGTAGTGCACCCGGTTCTCCCCTGCGGGGTGCAGCTCATCGTGTCCGCAAACGGGGAGCAGGTCCGCACGGAGGTCGTCGGCACCGGGCCCGTACCCGCGGACAGAGCCTTCGCGCTGACGCCGCCGCTCGCCGACCAGCTCGGTGTCGCCGACGGCGACCGGGTCCGCTGGCGCTTCGCGGGCTAGGTCGCTAGGGGCTTCCGAGTCGGCCGACCGGCCAGTACGTGAGGAAGACCGGGCCGATGAGGTTCTCGCGCGGCACGGTGCCCCACTCGCGCGAGTCGCAGGAGCGTGGGCGGTTGTCGCCCATCATGAAGTAGCTGTCCGGCGCGACCCGCGGCCACGTCTGCGTCTGCCGGTCGCGGCGGTTCGGCGCGACGTAGGGCTCGTCGAGCCGGTGGCCGTCGATATAGACGACGCCGTTCCGCTCCGAGACGACCTCGCCCGGGAGACCGACGATGCGCTTGACGAACGTCCCGGTCTCGGCGCACGCCTGCAACGTCCTCGCAGGCGCGTCGAAGACCACGATCTCGCCGCGCTTCGGGTCGCGGAAGCGGTAGATGAAACGGTTGGCGATCACGCGGTCCGAGCGATCCGCGAGGCAGCCGTCCGCGGGGCGGGCGCAGTGGAGCGTGGGCTCCATCGAAGCCGACGGGACCCGGTAGGGGTTCGCGACCTCGACCTTCACCGCGAGGACGACGACGACCGCGAGGACGATCGAAAGCGTCCAGTCGAGCACGCTTCGCCACGGCTCCGGCACCCGGCTCGTCAGGCGATCGAGGGGATTCTTCACCGCGCCTCACCTTAGCGGCCGGCCCGAGCGGCGAAATGGGTCTCGCCGTGGGTCGTTCGGTACAGTTGACGGGCGTGCTCGACCCCGTACGTGGCTCCGTGCGCCATGTTGAACCAACACCACGTGAGAGGGAGCCCGCGTCCGGTACGCGCGTTGCGCAAGGCCGGCAGGGCACCCACCTGGTTCGCCAGGTTCCTCACGCACGGAGCATCATCGGCGGGGTGGGGCACCGCTTTTTCTCATGGCCGCCGAACGTGAGCTCGTAGGAAACGCCGCCCAGGACGGAGATCTCGCCTGGGTGCGGCTCACCGTGTCCGGGCAGCGGATCGAGCACGCGGCAGGGGAGGGCCCAGGTATGGGCGACCTGGTCCGTGAGGTCGCGGGGCGCACGCTGTTGGAGGCGGCGTCGGTTCCCGGCCGGCGGCTGGCCGCGGATGCGCTCCACGACGCGCTCGGGCCCGCGGTCAAGGCGGCACCGAGCGACAGCCGTGTGGCCGTGGCGATGAGCGGCGGAGTCGACAGCGCGGTTGCGCTGCTCCGCGTGCGCGACGCCGGCCACGACCCGGTCGGCGTGACCCTCCGCCTCTGGACCGACCCGGCCGGCAAGAGCTCCGAGCGCGTGTGCTGCTCGCCCGCCTCCGTCATCGCGGCGCGCGAGGCCTGCCACGCCCTCGGCTTCCCGCACGTGACCCTCGATCTGAGGGAGTCCTTCCGCAAGGCCGTGGTTGCCCCCTTCGTGCGCGGCTATGCGCGGGGCGAGACGCCGAACCCCTGCATCCGCTGCAACGGCGGCTTCCGCTTCGGTGCCCTCCTCGCGTTTGCGACAAGGATCGGCGCCTCGCGGCTCGCGACCGGCCATTACGCCCGTCTCCGGGAGCACCGGGGCCAGCTGCTCCTCGCACGCGGGGCGGATGCGAACAAGGACCAGTCGTACATGCTCGGGCGCGTGGATCCCCGCGTCCTTTCGCGGCTTTGGTTCCCGCGGGGCGAGCAGGGCAAGGACGAGACGCGCGCCGAGGCGAGCGCGGCCGGCCTTGCCGCCGCGACCCGGCCCGAGAGCCAGGAAGCCTGCTTCCTCGCGGGCGACGACTATCGCGACTTTC
>JAICVP010000015.1 GCA_025935275.1 Thermoleophilia bacterium | reverse complement strand
TCGGGGATCCAGCGCTTGACATGGGCCTGGCCCATCCGGATCTGCACGCCCTTGTCGAACAGATCCATCATCGGCAGAGGATCCATCTGGCCTCCGTAGACCCCGATCACCGAGAGCGTGCCGCCGCGGCGTACCGCCTGAATGGCCGTCGAGAGCGCTGCGAGCCGGTCCACTCCGGCGCGCTCCGCAAGCGCCGCGCCTACCCTGTCCGGGAGCCTGACGGTCGCCTTCTGCATCAGCTCCGCGACGGGCGCGCCGTGCGCTTCCATGCCGACGGCGTCGATGACCGCATCGGGGCCGCGCCCTCCCGTTAGTTCCCGCAGCTCGGCGGGGACGTCGTCCGTGGTCTCCAGATCGAGCGTGGTGACGCCGTGCTTCTCCGCCAACGCGAGCCGCTCGGAAACGAGGTCGACGCCGATGACGGTCTCTACGCCCCGGTGTCGCGCGATGCGGCAGCACATCTGCCCGATCGGCCCGAGGCCGAGCACGGCCACCGAGCCGCCCGCGGGGATGTCGGCGTACTCTACGGCCTGCCACGCCGTGGGCAGGACGTCGCTCAGGTAGACGAACCGCTGGTCCGAAGGCCCTTCCGGAACCTTGATCGGGCCGAAGTGCGCCTGCGGGACGCGAAGGTACTCCGCTTGCCCGCCCGGGACCTGACCGTAGAGCTTCGTGTACCCGAAGAGCGACGCGCCCTTGTCGAACTCGCGCACCTGAGTGGTCTCGCACTGCGCGAAGAGGCCCTGGTTGCACATCCAGCACTGTCCGCAGACGATGTTGAAGGGGATGACGACGCGGTCGTCCGGCTTGATCTCGGTCACCTCGGCGCCGACCTCTTCGACGATTCCCATGGGTTCGTGGCCGAGGATGTCGCCCTCCTCCATGAACATGCCGAGCACGCCGTAGAGGTGGAGGTCTGAGCCGCAGATCCCGCTCGACGTCACCCGGATGATCGCGTCGGTCGGCTCCTGGATCGTCGGATCCGGAACCTCGTCCACGCGCACGTCCTCGTTGCCGTGCCACACGACTGCCTTCATCAGCTTCCTCCTCGGGTTGGGCGCTCGCGCTGACCAACACCGGTGGCGAGCTCGTGGATGCGCGCGAGACCGCTCGTCCGCGCGGCAAGTGGGGGAGTCGGGAATCCGCGGCGCTCGCGGATGCCCGTCATCACGTCCAGAAAGGCGTCGACGGAGCTTCGCTCCGGCTTCCAGCCGAGGACTGTGCGGGCCCGCGAGACGTCCATGATCGGAACGCCGAGCGCCAGGTCGATCCACCCGGCCGGCGTCGGCTGTAGGCGGAGGCGCCAGGTCAGCCCCGCGGCGCCGCGCAAGAGGCCGGGGGGCACGCGGAGGGTGCGCGCGTCGAGCGCCTGGGCGAGCATCGGGCCGTCGAGCACGGGCTCGGCTGCGACGTTGAACGCTCCACGCGCGTCGGAGAGGAGCGCACGCCGGTAGGCATCGCCGACGTCGAGTGAGTGCACCGCCTGAAAGCGAAGGCCGGGGACGTCGGGGACGAAGGGGATGAGCTCCCGCCGGGCGAGCGGGCTGGGGAGAAAGGGCCCGAGGAAGAGCCTGCGGATGCCCTCACCCGCCTCGCGCTTGAACACGAGGCCGGGCCGCATGCGGACGACGCGCGCCGAGGGCTGCTCCCGTTCGAAGCTGTCGAGCAGCCGTTCGACCTCAGCCTTGTGCGTCCCGTAAAAACTCGTTCTGATCCCCTCGCGGGGCCAGTCCTCGTCGACGGCCCTGTGCTTGGGCCCCTGCGAATAGGTTCCGACCGAGGAGCCGTAGACGAGGTGTGGGACCTTTGCAGCGCCCACGGCCTCGAACACGCGGGCGCTTCCATCGACGTTCGTCCGCCGCAGCGCGGCGAGGTCTCGCGACGGCTGGATCTTCCAGGCGAGATGGACAACCGCATCGGCGGCGCGGAAATACGGGGCGAGGTCGTCCCGCTCGATGTCGACCTCCGCCCACTCGGTGCGGGGGAAACCGGTTTGGGGCCGGCGGCGTGCGAGCCCGAGGATGGACTCCACCTGCGGCTCGTCGCGCAGAGCCTCGAGCAGGCTCGTGCCGATGTTGCCGCTCGCACCGACGATGACGACTCGCATTTGCGCCGAGTACCCGAGGCTCGCGCGCGTACACATGGAAGGTTTGTCCAGTAGCCTCGCGGATCACAAGAGAGCCATGGGCAGCTACACGAAGAAGAACCTCAGAGACGTGGAGAACCAGGCGCCGAAGTTCGACATGCCCGATGCGATGGACGCCCGCTTCGCCCGCACCGACCTGCAGGGGGAGACCCTCGGGCTCAGCATCATGAAGCTCGATTCCGGCTTCCGGATTCCCTTCGGGCACAAGCACACGGGCCAGGAGGAGGTCTATGTCGTCGTACGTGGCTCGGGCCGGGTGAAGGTCGACGACGAGGTCGTCGAGCTACGCCAGTGGGACGCGATCCGCTTCGACAAGGACACGATGCGCAACATGGAGGCCGGCCCCGAGGGCATCGAGTACATCGCCTTCGGCGCGGGGAACGATCCGACCGACGCCGAGATGGCGCCCGGCTGGTGGAGCGACTGAGCGAGCCGCTGACCGGCGGCTGCCTCTGCGGCGGCGTCCGCTTCGAGGTGACCGAGCCGCTCCTCCGCGCGAGCTACTGCCATTGCACGCGCTGCCAGCGCCGGAGCGGCACTGCCGCTTCCGCGCAGGCGCGCGTCGCCCCGGGCTCGCTCCGCATCCTCTCGGGCGAGGACCTCGTCCGCGCCTGGCGCCCCGAGAGCGGCTTCGCCAAGGAGTTCTGCTCCGAGTGCGGCTCCCAGCTCTGGAGCCGGAGCCCGGATGACCCCGAGGTGATCAGCGTCCGCCTCGGCGCCTTCGACGGCGACCCCGGTATCCGCCCGGAGCACCGGCAGTTCGTCGCGTACGCAGCGAGCTGGGAGGAGATCCCGGATGACGGCCTCCCGCGCTACGGCGAGCGACCACCCGGCTGACGGAACGCCTCCGGGCGTCGGCCCGCAATCGTTATACTGAACTTGATGGTTCAGTATTCCCAGACTGTCGACCGCGCATTCGAGGCGCTCGCCGACCCGACTCGCCGCGCCGTCCTCGAGCGGCTCGGCTCCGGCAGTGCGACCATCAGCGAGCTGGCCGAGCCGTTCGGGATGTCGCTGACCGGGATGAGGAAGCACATTCGCCTCTTGGAGGAAGCCGAGCTGGTCACGACGGAGAAGATCGGCCGGGTCAGGAGATGCATGCTCGTCCCGTATGCCTTCGAAGGCATCAGCACGTGGCTCGAGCGGCTGGATCGGTTCGCGCAGGTCGTCGAACGAACGAAAGGAGCACGATGAGCCCGACCAAGAAGGAAAGCTTCAGCGCCGAGGAAAAGGCCGCGATGCGGGCACGGGCCCGCGAGCTGAAGGCGGCCGCCCAGGGCGAGGAGGCGATCGAGGCCGCCCTCGCCGAGATGGGGCCGAGTGATCGCGCGCTCGGCAAGAAGATCCACGCGATCGTGAAGGAGACCGCGCCCGGCCTCACGCCCAAGACCTGGTACGGCATGCCGGCGTACGCGAACAAGGAGGGCAAGGTGGTCGTCTTCTTCCGCGACGCGGGGAAGTTCAAGGAGCGCTACGCGATGCTCGGCTTCAACGACAGCGCGAGCCTCGACGACGGCTCCATGTGGCCCATCGCCTACGCATTGACCAAGCTGAGCGCGGCGGACGAGAAGAAGATCCGGGCCCTGGTCAAGAAGGCGGTCGCGTGACGGTGAACGAGACGAGCGTCACGTCGCCGAACGAGCTCGAGATCCGGGTCGAGCGGGTCTTCGACGCGCCGCGAGCGCACGTCTTCTCGGTGTGGACCGACGCGGAGCTCATCCCTGAGTGGTGGGGAGACGGCACCGTCGTGGAGGAGATGGACGTCCGGCCAGGAGGCAGGTACCGCTTCCGGACGGCCTACGGAGTCGTGGAGGGAGAGTTCCGCGAGATCGAGCCGCCCGAACGGCTCGTGCAGACATTTCAAAACCACGTGCAGACGCTCGAGTTCGAGGATCTCGGCGAGCGGACGAAGCTGACGCAGACCATGCGTTTCGAGACGACCGAGGAGCGCGACACGACGATGCAGTACGGCGTGGAGGAGGGTGCGAAGAGTGGCTTCGCCCGCATCGACGCGGTGTTGCAGCGGATCGCCGCCGCCTAGGGGCGGAGGGCCCCGCCGTGGCGGGGCCCCACGAGGAATCAGTGTCAGGCGAGAGCGCCGCAGACAGCTGCGACGAAGTCTTCGCTCTCGCGCCGCCCGCCGGCGACATGCAGGACATCCAGCTGCACGTCCCAGTTCACGGTCTCCGGCGCGATGTAGACGATCAGCCCGCTGTCGGTGTAGATCGGGCCCTCGCCCGGCGCGACTATGCGCGGGTCGTTCCCGGGAATCCGAACGAGTGCCCTGCCGTCTGGGAGTGCTTCGACGATCACCGGGCCGGAGAAGGTGACACGCAGGGTCTTCCCGTTGGCGGGATTGGTGTAGGTGGTGTGCCAGCTGGTGAGATGGATCGTGAAGCCGTTGAAGGTTCCGTCAGCGTTGGTGAAGGTCGTTGTCGTACGGAATCCCTCCGAGCGCACGACGAATTCGAAGGAGCAGAGCGCGCCGGCCGGAATCGTGGTCGTCCGGTCGACGGGCTCCACGACGCGGCTCGGCGGATCGGCTGCTGCCGGTGCCGAGAAGATCAACGCGAATGCCGCAACGACGGTGACGCCAAGCTTGCTCATGGGTCCCTCCTCGCTATCTGTCAGTACCAAACATAACGTTGGTACTGACGAGAAGAGACCAAGTTAGTTGGCCCGGGCCGCGTCTTCACTAGCGGGTCGCACGACCACACGCGGGCTCGCAGTCCGTGCGCGCCTCGCGGTGCGCATGGGATTCTCCTCGATCCCGTATCTCGTGGCCGGGATCGTACGTCGGGCTTCGCCTGTCGCCTGAGCTTCGGCTTCTACGGGAAGTGCGAACCCGCGCAGGCACTGGGGGGTGCACGTCGTTAACCGGATCGTAATTAGTCCCAACCCACACTTAACGCGCCTCCTGCCACAGTACGGCCCTTGCTGCCCGTGCATGGCATCAGCGTCGGAGATTCCCTACTTCTGGTTGCCCTCATGCACAAGAAGACGGACGCGTGGATCACTTCGTTACGGATGTTGACCGATGACGAGATCATGAGTACGGACGCGAATCGGCTTGTATCTGAACTGCAGGATGAAGTAGCTCGCGAACTCAACAGCCGCCTTGAGCGTTAGGCCGCGCCGAACCAGCCCGCCTCGGGAAGGGGCAACTCAGCGGCCCGCTGACCACACTTCCGCTACGACCACGGCCTTATTCGTCTCGGCCACCCATTCTCCGGCAACCGGCGATCCTCCCACGAAGTCAAGGATGAAATGGTGCGTCGCTCCTTCTGCCGGAAGGTTTTGAACGAACCAGGTGAGGGTGGTTGTCGCCGTACGACCACCCGTCGAAGGAAGCGTCCACTTCCCACCCTGAAGCGGCTCGGTGTTCGGTGGCGCGACCGGCTCGTCGGTAACCCGCCCGAGGATCGCGAATCCGTGGTGTCCCGCAGCGACGCGGTAGGAGATCGTCACCGTCACCACCACGTCCACTGCCGTGACGTCGGCCGGAGTTTCTATCTGGAACTTTGGGCCATCGCAGAAGTTGTCGATGCAGCCCCACTCGAACTGGCCGTACTTGCGCTCGATGCGGTCGAGCGCCTGATCCTCTGGGGGCGTCTGGGCAGCCACAACCCACGGAACCGCCACCGCGATGGCGGACACAAGCGCTACCACAAGAACGGCTTTTCTCATTCCTCCTCCTCTCCGTCGTACTGGCGTGACCGTACGACGCCTCGGGACAAGCAGCAAGACAGGCGCTTCGCCTTTCGGCGCTTGTCCGAAGTGCCCGGCTCGCGGAAGGGCGGCGGCGGGCGGACAATCGAAGATGCAATGTCACGCGTGGCCAACGACCTTCGCCGGGTCGGCGGCGTGGTGCTCGCGCCCTCGGGTTCGCATCCCTCATCTGGATCGGCGGCCTGACGTGGAACTGGATGAGCAACCGTGGCAACCGTGGCGACCTGAGCCGCGAGGAGGTTCAGAGCATTCTCAGTACTCCCTTTGTGGCGGCTGACTGCGAGCCCACGCAGCGCCTTCTCTCCGCGGCCCGGGCCAACAGTTTCGGCGCTTAAGCCGAGGGCACCGTCGGGTGTGGTTCTCGTTCGCGTCGATGAACACGCGATCACCCGGGAACTTTTCCCGGGCGGGTGGGTCATCTCGAGGTAAGCCAACGGTGCGAAAACGGCGGACGAAGCCGTGCGGGAGCCGGGACGCCTGCGGAAGGGCGGCGGCGGCACACATAGGATGCACACCCCGGGATGCTGCTCCGAAGAAGGAACAAAGCGGAAACGCTGCCGTGCTGCCTATGCGGTGCCCACATCAGCAAGGAAGGCGCTGTTCTTACCTTTCCCGGTCGCACCCATAAGCGAGAAGGCGATCGGTTCTGGTTACACCTGGAGTGCATCGAGGGCGCGATGCACACGAGCGACGCGAACCTGGATAGGGATGAGGCCTACGGGACGAAGCGCGAGGACCTCGAAGAAGTCCTAGAGCGGGAGTCGTGGCCCTGCTGCCTCTGCGGGGCTGGGATCGACGAGCGCGGCGATCGCGTCGGCTTGCGGCCGTGGTCCGCCCAAAGGGGCCACGTCTACTTCTGGACGCATCGAAGGTGCATGAGGAAAGCGATGCACTGGAAGGCCCGGTTGAGACTGCGCATGAGCACGAAGAAGGTGAAACGAATCGCCTACGAGACTCGCCCTTAGCCCAGGGGGCTGAGTCGGAGCCGCATCGCTTGCAGAAGGGCGGCGGCGGGCTAGGGTGAGCCGATGAAGCTCGATGCAGAAGTCTGGTTTCGGTTCGATTCCGAGAGCCTCTCGACCGCAAGCGCGGACATTCAGCGACTCAGAGAGGCGGCGGCGAGTGCCGGGCTTGAGTTGCGCGGCGCGAAGATAACGCCCGCGACTCCAGGCGAAAGCAAGGAAGGCTGGTCGGAGAAGGTTGGCAACTGCACGCGCTACGTCCCCCTCGATCCGCAGCCGGAGCAGTAGCCGTAGCGCTTGCGGAAAGGCGGCTACGGTCGTCTCAAAGTGCCTCCTCGTCAGGCTGCAGAGGTTCAACGCCAAGCCAAGCGCGCGCTTCATCGAAGTACCCGCCCGTCACTAGCTCATTCATGTTGCTGATATCCCGGCTGCGCACGATGCCTTCCTCGCCCGCGACGAAGAATGCGTGCTGCTCTTCAGCATGGGTAGCTAGCTTGATCCGCTGCGCCAACTCGGCGAACGAGTCTGCATCGAACAGGAGGACGAGGCTGTAGTGGGAGTACGGTTCGAGGTGCGCGGAGGTTGGCCACGCGCTAAACCGCTGGCGATAAGCGGCGCAGGCGAAGATGAGGATGCCGAAGGTCCGATCGTGGCCGTTTGGCATGACCGGGAGCGTATGACGCGGCTAGGCGGCATGAAAGGAGCGCCGCGAGCCAGCGGATAGAGATTCACGGCGTCTCCCAGTTGACACTACAAGGGGGCGTGCCGAAAACGGCCCGCTTCGGGCCTACTTTCCAAAAACTTTCCAACAGCCCGTTTTTGGGCTGCGCCGACGCTCCGCCCTAACTAAGAAAAGGCCCCTGTGCGGGGCCTTTGGGCAAGCCCTCTTCCGGACTCGAACCGGAGACCCCCTCCTTACCATGGAGGTGCTCTACCAACTGAGCTAAGAGGGCGCGGGGCCATGGTAGCCGTTCGCCCGGCAGCCTTCCCGTGTTTCGATGGACGGGATCCCGGTAACGAGATATCCGTGCTTAGGAAGCTCCTCTGGACGGGTCTCTATGCGGGTCTTGCGGCCGGCGCAACCATCGCGGCCCGTACGCTCGCGTCGCGCATCTGGCGTGTCGCCACCGGCGAAGAGCCCCCGGTGAAGAAGTGACGGGCGGCGACGCCATCCTCGAGAAGGGGGCCGACCGACTGCAGGAGCTCTCCGACCGCGCGGCCCAGACCGGCGGGCCTGCCGCCAAGCTCGCGCAACCGCTGGCCGAGGACGCGGTACTGTTGCGCCGTATGAAGCCGAGCCTGATCGCCGCACGTCTCAAGGGCCAGGCGCCGACGGATCTCGAGCCTGGCTCGGGCGCCGTCGTTGCTCCTGTGAGCCCGAATGGGAAGCGCGGCAAGCGGGGCGGCCCCAGCCCGGTCGTCGTGATCGGCGCGGCCCTCGCCGTGGGCGTCGTCCTCGCCAAGGTGCTCGACTGGAGAAGCCATGCCCACCCAAGAGGCTGAGCAGGGCGTCGGCACGGCGGCCAAAAACGTCGCCGAGCACGCGAGCACGCTCGCCCGTCTGGAGCTCGAGCTCGCCCTTCTGGAGGTCAAGCGCAAGGTCGCCGCGCTCGGCGTCGGCATCGGGATGTCGATCGCCGCGGGGATCTTCGGACTCTTCGCCCTGGGCTTCGGGCTCGCGGCCGGGGCCGCAGCGCTCGCGCTCGTGCTGCCGATGTGGGCCTCGCTCCTCATCGTGTTCGGAGTGCTCGTCCTGATCTCCGCGATTCTTCTGTTCGTCGGTCTGGGCGCGATCAAGAAGGGCGCGCCGCCCGTCCCCGAGCAAGCGATCCAGGAAGCGAAGCTGACGACGGAGGCGATTCGCAATGGCCGAAGCTGAAGGCCGCTCGACAGAGGATGTCCGCCGGGAGATTGCAACCGAGCGCGAGCAGCTCGCCGGCGCGGTCGAGGATCTCCGCACCGGGATTGGCGAGGCGGCGAATCTCCGCGGCAAGCTCCCGCTCATCGCGGCGAGTGCGCTCGGCGCCGGGTTCGTCCTCGCGGGCGGCGTGGGCGCGACGATGCGCTTCTTTGCGCGGCGTGGGCGCGACGGGCGCGAACGTGTGAAGCTCGGCCGCTTCTCGGTCGTCGACAGGTCCTAACGGCCCGAGGTGGGGTCTGAGCGGGGCGGGCGAAATCCCGCCCCGCGTTGTTTTCTGCGCTAGCTCTGCGAGGTCGGCGCAGGCGTCCCCGGCGTGTGGAGAAGGTTCTCCACCTCACGGACGCCCTGAATCTTCTTGGCCGACTTGCCGAGCGCCTCGATGAGGCTCTCGTCCTCGACCTGGCCGCGGAGAAAGACGACGCCGTTCTCCGCGTTCACATTGATGTCGCCCTTCGGGACGTCTGCGTCGCGAAAGAGCTCGGTCTCCACCTTCGCGGCGAGAGTCGCGTCGTCGGGCTGCTCCTTCGGCCGTTCCTTCAGGTGTACGGCCTTCTGAGTCATCCCGTAGGCCTGCGATTTCGCCGTCTGGCCCGCGCGTCCGGCCGTCCGGCCGGTTCGGCGGAAGAAGGCGAGCACGCGGTCGCGGATCGTGCTCCGACGACGGTTGCCCGTCTCGGGATCGAAGAAATACACAAGCGCCGCACCCGTTGCGACGCCAAGAGCGAGTAGTCGCTTCATCAGTCCCCCTCGGTTGCTCTCGAACGTCTACCCGGCATCAGCCCGGGCAAACGGCGGCTACGGCTTCTGGACGATGCTGACGTTCCCGTCGACCTCGACGAGGCGCTCACCGGGAAGGGTGGGGTGACCGGTGACGATCGCGTAGCGGTCGTCCGAATCCCGGAGGTCGCGGAACTCCCCGATCGAGAGCTGCACCGTGCTCCTGCATTCGGAGTCGAGGCATTCACACAGAAACGGGATCGGCCGGTGGTCGTCGATGCGATCCCCCACGGCGGCGAGAAGGCGTTCGTTGGCCCGTCTGAAGACATCCTGGTTCTCGCGCTTCGCGCTTTCCGTGTACACGTCTTGGCCCTACCCGGCCCCGGTGCTTTCAATCGCGGAGTGCGACTCTCGATACCCCCTGCAAATACCGATCGACCGCGCAAGTAATTGCGGTAGATTGGCTGCCGATCAAGGGGGTCAGGATGGCGCTGGACGTTTCGCGTCACATCGTTTCAACCGCGGAGAGCATGCTCGCGGACGCATACGAGCTCGTCCTGAGCGGGTGGTGCCAGGGCGCCGCGGCGCAGGACGCCGAGGGACGCAGCATCGAGCCTTCGAGCGCATTCGCCCGGCGCTGGTCGGCGCCGGGTGCGCTGGAGCGGGTCTGGCGTCGGGCGGACGACGAGGACGGATCGGTGCTGGAGGCCTACGAGCGGGCATCGCTCGCGCTGAGCAGCACCGTGCGGGGGGTGCCGCAGCGCTGGAACGACGAGGCCGACCGGCGCCTGGACGAGGTGCTGGACGCGCTGGCGGCCGCGGTGGAGCGGCTTCGTCCAGCAGACGTCTTTTCGCTCGAGGTCGTCGACGACTTCATCGAGGAGACTCATCGCGGCGAGGGACCGGCGCTCTTTCTCGCCGACTAGCCGCAGGTCTGCCGCCGCGCTACGCTCAGCGCGAAAGGAGCGTCATGACCGAGTGCCGCCGCTGCACCGAGAAGGTCGACCGGGAGTTTCGCTACTGCCCCTGGTGCGGTGCGCCCCTCCGGATCAAGGTCACGGAGCTCTTCGGAGGGACTGACGGCAAGGCGCTTCGGGTGTCGCGCTACTTCGGCCATGAGGAGCAGGAGCCAGTCGTGCGCATGAGCGTCTGGAGCGAGGAGCTCGGCCGGCACCTGCGCGCGGAAGCGGCCGTGTCCCTCACCGAGGAAGAAGCAGAGCGGCTGGCCCGCTTCCTCGACGAGGTGCCGGCACCGGACGAAGCACAAACCTTGTAATCCCGGTTGGTGTTCGCCCGAAGCTGCGCTACTCTCGGGCGCCTCAGGGACTGTCGTATCTAGGGAGAGGAGAACTAATGCGCAAGAGCATGCTGCGGCGTTGGCACGCGCGGACCGGCCTCGTCGCTCTGCTCGTCGTTGTCACGGCCGTGTGCGCGGCGACCGCGAATGCGGGTCGCACGAGCGTCCTCACGGGCGCGCCGTATTCGCCGGCTTGCAGCCTGGGAAGCAGCTTCCTCGACTCGCTCGCCGCTCGCGGTAGCGCGCGGGGAGAACGCCAGGAGCCGAACCTGAATCAGGTGCTCGAGGAGGTTCCGGCTGACTTCCATCCGAACACGGCGAACTTCGGGGCGACGATTCCCGTCTACATGCACGTCATCCGCTCGGGCAACGCCGTCGAGCAGGGCAACGTGCCGAATTCCTGGATCCGCAAGCAGGTCGAGGCGCTCAACTTGAGCTACGCCGGCTTCTACGGCGGCGTGGACACGGGCTTCCGCTTCGAGCTTGCAGGAGTAGATCGCACCACGAACGCCCGTTGGTTCAACATGACCCCGGGCGGCGAGGACGAGTTCAAGGCGAAGCGTGCGCTCCGCCAGGGCGGCCCCGACGCGCTGAACATCTACACGGTCGACGGCGGTAGGCTCCTCGGCTGGGCGTACTTCCCGTCGGGATACGAATCGCGGCCGTCGGTGGACGGAGTCATCATCGCGTTCGGGTCGATGCCAGGGAGCGCGATCCCGGGCTACGAGGCCTACAACCTCGGCTTCACCGCCACGCACGAGGCCGGGCACTGGCTCGGGCTGTACCACACCTTCCAGGGTGGCTGTAACGCGAATGGCGACTACGTCTCCGACACGCCGGCCGAGAAGGGCCCCGCATTCGGGTGTCAGGTCGGGCGGGACACCTGCCTCGAGGCGGGAGTCGATCCGATCCACAACTACATGGACTACTCGGACGACCCTTGCTACTTCGAGTTCTCCGCCGGCCAGGCCGAGCGGATGCAGGCTCAGTACCTCTTCTTCCGCTCCTAGCGGAGAGGAATCGGGAAGCGGGCCGGCGGGAGCGCCGGCCCGCTTCGCGTGCCTACGAACAGCCCTGCGTGCCCCTCTGGAAGACGAGGTTCACCGCGCCTGCGTGCAGCGTGATCGTCGCGCCGGTGGGCGACTGCCACTGCAGGTCGAAACGGTGGTCGTCATCGGCCTCGAACGGGGCCGTGTTCCCCACGAACGTGTAGGTCACCGACTCCTTCCCATTCGGAACGAACCGGAGGATGCCCGGCTTCATGGGCGCCTCCGGGACGCCGTCGGTGACAACGCGGAACCGCACGGGCCCGCCACTGACCGTCAATGTGGCGGTCTCGCTGACCTCGTTCAGCGTGCACTTCGTCATGCCGAGCCCCGGCACGTCGTGCCAGCGCGTGCCCGAGACCGTGCCGCCGTTCGTCGTCCATTTGGCGGACTGGCGCTCGGCGGCTCCGTTGAAGTTGTGATTGGCGGCGATGACCGCGAGCGGCGCGGCCACGACGATGAGCAAGACCCCGAGGAGAAGAAATAGTCGGCGCCTCGCGCGAAGCAATCGCATCACGAGTCTCCTTCCGTCGTTCGGATGAGCTTGAGCATGACGCATGGATGTGCTTACCTCTAGGTCTAGTTGCGCTTGGCACAAGCATCGCGTCGGTTCGCGCTTGCTGCCGCGCTCACCGCGGCAGCACTGGCTACCCCTGCCGCCTCGCAGGGCACGGGCTTCAACGGCTGGGTTGCGGTGACGACGAGCGGCAGCGATGGGCACCGGACGGTTCTCGTCTCTCCAGACGGGAAGACGCAGACGCTGCTCTTCAAGCGTGCCGGCGTGGATTTCAGCCCTATCTGGTCACCTGGCGGCAGGAAAATCGTCTTCGTGAGCACGCGGGACGGAAACTTTGAGCTCTACGTGATGAACGCAGACCGGAGCAACCAGACGCGGTTGACGACTCATGCGGGCGCCGACACGGTCCCGTCCTTTACGGCTGACGGATCGCAGATCGAGTTCATCCGGGAGACCAGTGGGACGTCGGAGATCTTCATCATGGACGCTGACGGGAGCGACCAGCATGCGCTCGGCAATTTCACCGGGAGCTATCCCTCCTGGTCGCCTGACGGGACGAAGCTCGCCTACGCCGCGTTCACGCCGGGAACCGACTACGACATATGGGTGTCCGACCCCGACGGTTCGAATGCGGTGGACATCTCCGAGCTGGCGGGGTTCGAGTCGTTTCCGCACTGGAGCGCCGATGGAACGACGGTCGTCTTCAACTCGGCGGCGGGCGTTCAGAGCGCCCCGGCCGACGGGAGTGCAGGTCCTGTCCAGTTCTCCTTCGGCGGCATCAATCCGCCGCTTCCGATCTTCGCCCCTGATGGAACGGCCATCGCGTACGGCATGAGCGACATCGTCTGGCGACTGAATGCCGACGGAACAGGGATGAAGCTCGTCAAAGAGAGCGCTTCCGTGTCGTCCGCCGTACCGGTCGCCTGGCAGTCGACCTGGGTAGAGATCGATCCCGTCGCGACGACGGTGATCGACTACGGCGACCAGGTGCCGATCACGGCCCGCTTGTTCTTCGGGGACACGACGGACAACGACACCGTGTCCCTCTACCGCAAGACCAGCGGGCCCGATGTGATCGTCGACCAGGGCACCGTAGATGCCGAGGGCAAGGTCTCTTTCCTCCTTCGTCCGACTGCGACTACGAGCTATGTCGCGAAGTGGGAGGGGGATGCGAACCACGCTGGGTCTACGAGCGGTGTCCCGCTGCTGATCCAGGTGCACGCCCGCGCGGTCGTGCGGCTCTCTCATTTCTACGGACGAGACGGGAAGTTCCGCCTCTACCATCTGGGGAAGCCCATCCCGATGACCGGCACCGTGCTGCCGAAGCACACCCACACCTACATCTCGTTTCTGATCGAGAGGCTCGACGGCAAGCACCGCTGGCGCTACGTGACCTCCGGGAACTTCGGCCTGGGAAGCACGGGCGTCGTCCGCGTGCTCTTCTACACCCGGTCGCTCCAGCGCTACCGCGTCCGCACGTCGTTTCGCGGAGACAAGGATCACCTGAAGGACGCCTCCGACTGGGCGCACTTCAGGACGACGAACTAGACAGTCGTCATCGCTGGATGTTGAACCAGCTGCCGCCGGGGCCCGTGTAGCTGAAGCCTTCGCCCCAGATGGCGACCGTCTTGCCGGTGTTCGTGACGGCGATCTCGCCGTAGTCGCCGTAGATCTCCCCGAAGCCGTTTTCGCCGATGTAGCCGGCGGCGCCGGCGGGCGCGTCGCTGATCTTCACCGGAGCCGACCAGGTCGAGCCGCCGTCCGACGAGCTGCGGTACCAGACGTTCCAGGCGTCGGGGTCGTGGCCGGCGGTCTGCATGTACCAGATGCGCGCGTTCCCGCCTCCGGAGGATGCGAGCCGCGGCTGCGTCGCGTTCTCGCCGGCGACCGAGAGCGGCTTGCCCGCGCTCCACGTGCGGCCTGCGGTCGAGGACGTCGAGACGTAGACGCGCTGCGGACCGTTGTCCGTGGTCGGGCCCTCGTAGGCGAACAGGAGATGATCGGGCCGGTCTTCGACGACCGACGTCTGGCCGGTGTAGTAGTCGGGGCCGCAGCCGTCGGCGACGCAGAGCTCCCCTTGCGGGACCTTTGCCACGACCACGTTCTCCCACGTATCGCCCTTGTCGCGCGAGATGACCGCGTGGTGCCATACCTCGCCGCTCGTGTTCGTGAGGCCCGAGTAGACGATGCTCGACTCGGAGAAGACGACCGTGCCGTCCGCGAGCACGCGCGCGTCGTAGGCGTAGTAGTACCGCTTGTCGTCGCTCAGCTTCTGCTGCGTCCAGCTCGCCCCGAAGTCGTGGGAGATGCCGACGTAGAGATCGCCGCCCTGGGGCCCATTCCAGGAGACGTAGACGTCCTTTCCGGACGGGCTCATGGTGACCTCGGGCTTGTCCGTCCAGGAGACGTTGCCGTAGACGTGCACCGGGTCGGTCCAGGTCTTGCCGTGATCGGTGGACTTCGTGAACACCGTCGAGAAGCCGTTGTGGCGGTCCCAGTTCAGGAAGACGGAATAGACCGCGCCGGTGTTCGGAACGACCTCGATCGTCGGGTCGTACTGCGCCTTCGACCGGTCGCACTGGCAGATCGGGACCTGCGGGCTCCACGTGGCGCCGCCGTCCGAGGAAACGGTGAGCGGAATCCAGGGAGTGGGGCAGTGCACACCGCAATCCCGTCCCGCGTAGCGGGTCGTGAGGAGGTAGATGTACGGCGCCTTCGGGTCGGTCGCGACTGCGGGCTCCCAGTCGTCGAAGTCTGAGCTCAGGGCCGTCGAGCCGACCCAGCCGGTGGCCGGCGCAGTCGTCGCGGCGATCTTCTGCCCGAACCTGCCCTTGGCCTTCGCCTCGGCGAGCGCCTCGAGCCGCTTCTCCGTGACCTCGGCCTCCTCCTGAGCCTCGGTGGCGCCGCCGCGCCCTTCCTCACCCTCGAATTCTTCTTCGGATTCCGCTTCCGCCTCGCCGCTTTCGCCCGTGTCGACGCTGGCCGCAGGCTGGGTCGTCTCAACTGCTCCGTCGTCGTGCGGTCTGAGGATGACCGCGAGGACGATGGCAAGGACGATGCCAAGGCCTGCAATCAGATAACGGCGCGGAATCATCGGAACCCCCTAGCGATGCGCTCTCCCGGAACGCCGGATCGTACGACGCGGCTCAAACGCCGTCAAACCGTTAGCGTCCAGCGCCATGGCGGGATTCACTGCGGTTCGGCTCGACGAGATCGAGGAGTTCTCCGACGGGCGCTGCCCGTGGCGTCCGGTCCGCCACCACCTCGGCATCAAGTCGTTCGGGATCAACGCCTGGACCGCGCGCGAGGCGGGCGACCGGCTCATCAACGAGCACGACGAGGGGGAGACCGAAGACCACCAGGAGGAGCTCTACTTCGTCCAGGACGGCCGCGCACGCTTCGAGCTCGACGGCGAATCGGTGGATGCGCCTGCCGGCACCTTCGTCCACGTGCAGCCCGGTGTGAAGCGAACGGCTTTCGGTGAGGAGGCCGGCACGACGTTGCTCGCCATCGGGGCCACGCTCGGCAAGCCCTACGTCGCGGTGGGCTGGGAGGTCTGGGCCCAGGTCAACCCGCTCTACGAGGCCCGCCGCTACGCCGAGGCCGCCGACCGTGCGCTCGAAGTGCTTGCCGAGCACCCGGAGTACGTCGCGCCGCTCTACAACCTCGCCTGCTGCGAAAGCCTCGCCGGCAGGACGGACGACGCGCTCGAGCACCTCCGCCGCGCGATCGAGGCGTGGGAGCCGTTCAGGGAGCTGGCTGCGAAGGACTCGGACTTCGATCCGATCCGCGACGAGCCGGGCTTCAAATCGCTCCTCGAAAAGTAGAGGGCGATCTCTCGCTCGTCCGGCCGGCAATACGAGCGCTCGTGTTTCCCCAGCTGCACTCGGGGAAGGCGTGACGAACGCCACACGAAAGGGGTTTTCAATGATTCTTCGACTCGACCGGATCGGCGTCGAGCTTCCGCCTCCGTCCGATCCTGATCCTGCGGGAGCGCAGGCCGTCCAGGA
>JAICVP010000136.1 GCA_025935275.1 Thermoleophilia bacterium | reverse complement strand
TAGACCTCGACGACGTGCTCGACCTCCGCTTCGGCGGGAACGCCCAGACCGACGAGGAGCCCGTCCGCCTGCGCGCCGAGCGCGGCGAGGTCGCTCAGATTGACCGCGGCCGCCTTGTAGCCGAGGTCGCGGAAGGACGTCCAGTCGAGGCGGAAATGGATCCCCTCGGCCAGGACATCGAGTGTCGCAACCCGCCCGTCGCCGAGGAGGGCCCCTTCCGCGTCCTGGCCCGAGGCGAGGCCGAGCCGTTCGAGCTCCCGCAGGAGCCCGAGCTCACCGACTTCTGACACCCGCAAGATTGAGCACGTCCACGGGCCCCGAGCCGGCGCCGATCTCGTTGAGCCCGGCGCGAACGGCCTCCGACGCGATCCGGGCGGCCTCGCGCGCCGCGTCCTCGAGTCTGTCTCCGCGGGCGAGGAGCGCGGTCAGGCTCGCGGAGTGCGTGCACCCGGCTCCGTGGGTCGCGTCCGACTCGCAGCGCTCGACCGGAATCGGGACGTGCTGCGCGCCGTCGTAGAGCCAGTCCACCGCTTCATTCCCGTGCCCGCCCGTCACGATGACCGCCGCGGCGCCGAGCGCGTGGATCTTCTCGGCGAGCTCCTCGCGGCTCGCGTCGTCGGAATAGGGCATCCCCGCGAGCGCACAGGCCTCGTGGAGGTTCGGGGTGACCACCGTCGCCAGGGGCAGCAGCCGCCCGACCAGCACCTCCGCCGCGTCCTCCCGGAGAAGCCGCGCGCCCGAGGCCGCGACCATCACGGGATCGACGACGAGCCGCACCGGATGGGCCGCGAGGAAGTCGGCGACGGTCTCGATGATCCCGCGCGAGAAGAGCATCCCCGTCTTCGCCGCGTCCACGCCGATATCCCCGAAGATCACCTCGAGCTCGTCGCGGATGAACTCCGGCGGCGCTTCGTGCACCGAACGCACCTCGACGGTGGATTGCGCCGTCAGCGCGACGATCGCGCTCATGCCGTGGCAGCCGAGCGCGGCGAACGCCTTCAGGTCGGCCTGGATCCCGGCGCCCCCGCCGGAATCCGAGCCCGCAATGGTCAGGCAGCGGGGGATCACCGCGGCTGAGGCTAGCATCGGGCCTGTGGCGATCGTGACCTGGAACGAGCTCCTGCAAGGCGAGGAGCTCGCGTATCGAACCGAGATCCCGCCTCAGCGGGCAGACGTCGTCCCCATCCCCGACGGCCTCCATCCGCGCGTGCTCGACTCGCTCGCGTCCCTCGAGCTCGACGGCCTCTACCGCCACCAGGCCGAGGCATTCCACGCCGCGGAGCGCGGCGAGCACCTCGTGGTGTCGACGGGTACCGCCAGCGGGAAGACGCTCGCTTTCAACCTCCCCGTCCTGAACGCGCTGGCCGAAGATCCGAAGCTTCGCGCGCTCTACCTCTATCCGACAAAGGCGCTGGCCCAGGACCAGGCGAGAGCGCTCGCGGCCTTCAAGCTCCCACGCTTGCGCCCGGCCATCTATGACGGCGACACCGAGACAGAGCGCCGCTGGCAGATTCGCAAGTGGGCCAACGTCATCCTCACGAACCCGGACATGCTCCACGTGGGCGTGCTCCCCCACCACGACCGCTGGGGCGACGTCCTCCAGAACCTCCGTTACGTGGTCGTGGACGAGGCGCATGTCTACCGCGGCGTCTTCGGCTCGCATGTCGCCAACGTCCTACGGCGGCTGCGGCGAGCAGCGGCGATCTACGGAGCCGAGCCCCAGTTCCTGCTGGCGTCGGCCACGATCGCGAATCCCGATGAGCTCGTCGAGTCCCTGCTCGGTGTCGAGGCAACCGTGGTTGGACAGGACGCGGCTCCGCATGCGGCACGGACGATCGCTTTCTGGAATCCACCGCTCCTCGACGAGGAGCTCCAGCTCCGGGCCAGCCCACTCGGGGAAGGCGCGAAGCTCCTCGCGGAGCTCGTCGAGCGCGGCCTCAGGACGATCTGCTTCGCCAAGTCGCGTAAGGCTGCAGAGCTCATCCACCGCTTCGCCTCCGAGCGGGTCGGGCCCGAGCGGGCCGCGCGGCTCTCGCCCTACCGGGCCGGCTACACGCCGGCGCAGCGGAGAGACATCGAGCAGCGCCTCGTCGAGGGAGAGCTGCTCGGAGTCACGGCGACGGATGCGCTCGAGCTCGGGATCGACATCGGCCTCCTCGACTGTGCGCTCTCCGTCGGCTTCCCCGGCACGGTCGCGAGCCTGCGCCAGCAATGGGGGCGGGCGGGGAGGCGAACCCATGGGCTCGCCGTCCTGGTGGCGAGCGAGGACGCCCTCGACCAGTTCTTCATGCGGGAGCCCGAGACGTTGATGAACCGGCGCGTCGAGGCGGCGATCCTCGACCACTCGAACCCGCGCGTGCTCGACGGGCACGTCCTGTCGGCCGCCTTCGAAGCTCCGCTCGACGAGCGCGACACGGTCTTCCTCGGCCACGAGGCCCTTGCGCGCGCCGAGGCACTCACCGAGAGCGGCGAGCTGAAGAAGACGAAGGCCGGCTACGTCTGGTCGGGTCGCGACTACCCCGCCGCCCGGTTCTCTCTGCGCTCGACGAGCCCGGAGTCCTACGCGATAGTCGAGTCGGACTCGGGCTCGGTGCTCGGGCTCGTCGAGAGGGAGCGCGCGTACTCCACGGTTCACGAGGGCGCGGTCTACCTGCATATGGGCGATGCCTACCACGTGCTCGGTCTCGACCACGAGAGCCGCACCGCGCTCGTCGAGCCGTTCAGCGGCGACTTCTACACGCAGGCGAAGAAGGAGACGATGACGTCGATCGAGGAGCCCGAGATCGTCGAGACACGGCTCGGGATGGAGGTCGCGTTCGGCCGCGTGAGCGTCACCGAACAGGTGATCGGCTACCAGAAGAAGTCGATCCGCGACCAGGCCACGCTCGACCTCGTACCCCTGCTCATGCCCGAGACGACCTTCGAGACGGAGGCGATCTGGTACCTGCCGGAGGACTGGATGCTCGACGGCGTGCACGAGATGCCGCGGCTCCTCGGAACGCTGCACGCGGCGGAGCACTCGATGATCGCCCTCCTCCCCCTCTGGGCGATGTGCGACCGCTGGGACATCGGCGGGCTCTCGACGAACCTCCACCACGAGACCGGGCGCCCGACCGTGTTCATCTACGACGGCCACGCGGGCGGGGTCGGCATCGCCCGCCGGGGCTTCGACCAGCTCGAGGGTTGGGTCGGCGACACGGCGGCGCTACTCGAGGGTTGCCCGTGCGAGAGCGGCTGTCCGTCCTGCGTGCAGTCGCCGAAGTGCGGAAATCTGAACGACTTCCTCGACAAGGCGGGCGCGCTTACGCTCCTCCAGCGCATGCTGAAAGGAGCCGCCTAGATGCAGCACCGCCACGCGAAGGGCGGAACCCTCGTCCTGGGAGGAGGGTTCGCCGGCAGCTACGTGGCCCGGCTGCTCGGCAAGGACGGCTGCACCATCGTCAGCCGCGAGAACTTCATGCTCTACACGCCGTCGCTGCCCGAGGCCGCGTCGGGCACGCTCGAGCCGCGTCACGTCGTCGTGCCGCTGCGCATGATGTGCCCGCACGCCGACCTCGTCCTCGGCGAGATCACCGAGGTGGACGAGAGCTCGAGGCAGGTCTCCGTCGACACCGAGGCCGGCGGCGTCCAGCTCGAGTACGAGAACCTCGTCGTTGCCCTCGGCGCCGTGGCACGCACGCTGCCGATTCCAGGCCTCGCGGAGTACGCGCTCGGCTTCAAGGACCTCGCCGACGCGATCGCGCTGCGAAACCACGTCCTGCGCCAGCTAGAAGCCGCCGACTCGGTGGTCGACCCCGCTGTCGCCAGGCGCCATCTCACCTTCGTCTTCGTGGGAGCCGGATACGCAGGAGTCGAGGCCCTCGCCGAGCTCGCCGACCTCGTCCGCGACGCGCTGCGCTACTACCCGCGCCTCCGGGGAGTCGAGCAGCGCTGGGTCCTCGTGGACGCCGCTGCGAAGATCCTCCCGGAGATCCCCACGCGCCTCGGCGACTACGCGGCGAGGCAGCTCGAGAAGCGCGGCGTCGACGTCCGGGTCGGAACAACCCTCGACTCCGTGGAGGAGCACGCTGCCACCCTCTCGGACGGCGAGCGCATCGAGACGGACACGCTCGTTTGGACGGCAGGCGTGCGAGCGACTCCCATCGTCGGCCACTTCGGTCTCCCCCTGGATGAAAAGGGACGCGTGAAGGTCAGCCCCACACTCTGCGTTGAGGAGCGGGAGAACGTCTGGTCGCTCGGCGACTGCGCCCGCGTGCCCAACGAGGCCACGCCGGGCCAGTTCGACCCGCCCACGTGCCAGCATGCGCTCCGCCAGGCCCGCCGTCTCGCCAAGAATCTCCGCGGCGACCCGAAGCCTTACCGCTACCGCATGCTCGGGCAGGTGGCGACGCTCGGCCGCCACAAGGGCATCGCCGACGTCCTCGGCCTTCGTTTCCGCGGCTTCCCCGGCTGGTTCATCACGCGCACGTACCACCTGTACCAGCTCCCGCTCATCACCCGGAAGCTACGCGTGGTCACCGACTGGACGGTCGGCCTCTTCTTCCGTCGCGACATCGCCGAGCTCTCGATGCTCGGCCACACGGGCCGGCCAGGCGATGACTGAGCTCGAGCGCGCAGCGGCGTTCGAGGAGCTCATGCGCGACCGCTGCGTGGAGCGCGTGGTGGAGACCCGCTTCGGGCCCGCGCTCTTCAACGACACGCACCCGACGATCTGGTTCCTGAACGTCCTGCGCGCCGACAACCCCGGAGAGGCGACTGCGGAAGAGCTCGCCGCGGAAGCCGAACGGGTGCAGTCGGAACTCCGACACCGCCGCGTGATCCTGCCCGTGGGCAGAACCGACCTGGTCGAGGGCTTCCGGGACCTCGGCTGGGACCCCGACCATTTCCTCTTCATGGCCTACCGCGGAAACGCCGAGCCGGTCGACACGGCTCGCACCGAGGAAGTGCGAGCGGAGCAGACCCGTCAGCTCCGCGAGGCGATCATCCGCGAATGGCAAGAGGACGCAGACGACAAGACCGTGTCCGAGATCCTCGCGGCCGACATGGTGCAGGCAGGCGCCGTTGACCCCCGGATCTTCGGCATCGTCGAGGACGGCGTGGTCGTCAGCTCGGCACAGCTCTATTCCGACGGAAAGACCGCCCAGGTCGAGGAGGTCGCGACGCTGCCCGAGCACAGGGGCCGCGGCTACGCCAAAGCGCTCGTCACGCGCGCAGTCCAGGAGGCGCTCGCGGCCGAGCACGAGTTCATCTTCCTCGTCGCGGACGGGGACGCCTGGCCGAAGGAGCTCTACGCCCGGCTCGGCTTCGAGGAGCTCGGCTCGCGCTTCGCCTTCCTGAAGCGCTGCAAGCCCGACTGATCAGCGCAGCTTGTCGAGCGCCTTGCCGATCGACTGCTTCCCGTGCAGCACCGGCTCGAAGAGGTCGCCGTGCTGCTCGATGCGTGCCAGAACCACGTCCATCGTGAAGTCGAGCGGATCGAGCTTCTCGTTCACCTCGTCCCAGCGGAGCGGCGTCGAGACTGAGGCGCCCTCACGCGGCCGCACCGAGTAGACGGACGCGATCGTCTTGCCCTCGCCGTTCTGGTTCGCGTCGATGAGGACGCCGCGGCGCTTGGACTTCGACCATTCCGTGGTCACGAGCCCGCGATTGGTGCGTTCGAGCGTCCTCGCGACGATCTCGGCGAACTCCCGCGTGTCGGCATAGGTGTAGCGCCGCTGGATCGGGACGAGCACGTGCATCCCGTCGGAGCCGCTCGTCTTCGGCAGCCCTTCGAGGTCGAGAGCGTCGAGCACCTCTTTC
>JAICVP010000117.1 GCA_025935275.1 Thermoleophilia bacterium | reverse complement strand
CGAGCTTGGGCCAGTCGGCCGCGAACGGCTCGACGAGCCTCCGGTACGCGTCGCCGTCGAGCCCGAGCCCCGACGCGGTCGCCTCGATCGACCGCTCGAGCAGCACCGCGGTTCCGTCGTCGAGCGGATGCGCAAGCGGCGCGTCAGGCTGGATCAGCTCGAGGCCGTGATCCCCGAGCGGCAGCTCCCGAAGGACGGGCGACCCCGGCACGAAGGGATGGATGGACGAGCAGACGTCGTGCAGGAAGCCCGGGAGCGTCAGTTCGGCCGAGCGCGTCCCGCCACCGAAGGTCTCCTCCGCCTCACGGACCAGCACGCGCTTGCCGGCCCCGGCAAGTGTCACCGCCGCGACGAGGCCGTTCGGCCCCGACCCGACGACGACAGCGTCGTAGCGAGGGCTCAGCCGACCTCGGTGAGCGCGGACGAGCGGTTCTCCCGCACCATCTCGCGCGCGATCACGAGTCGCTGGATCTCGTTGGTGCCCTCGTAGATCTGCGTGATCTTGGCGTCCCGCATCATGCGCTCCACGGGGTACTCCTTGATGTAGCCGTAGCCGCCGAGGATCTGCACCGCCTCGATGGTCGCCTCCATCGCCACGTCGGAGCACAGGAGCTTTGCCATGGCGGAGTACTTCGTCAGATCGGGCGCGTCCTCGTCGATCATGACGCCGACCTTGTAGAGGAGCCCGCGCGCGGCCTCGCACTTCGTCTCCATATCCGCGAGCTTGGCCGCGATCATCTGGTGGTCGACGATGGGCTGCCCCATCGTCTCCCGCGTCTGCGCGTAGGCCAGCGCGTAATCGGTCGCGCCCTGTGCGATCCCCAGCGCCTGCGCCGCGATCCCGGGCCGCGAGCGGTCGAGGACGCGCATGGCGATCTTGAAGCCGTCGCCCTCCGCGCCGATCAGGTTGGCGGCGGGCACACGACAGTCGTTGAGGAAGACCTCGCCGGTCGTCGATCCCTTGATGCCGAGCTTCGGTTCGATGCGACCGATCTCGAAGCCGGGCGCGTCGGCCTCGACCACGAAGCACGAGATGCCGTCGTGGCCCGCGCACGGGTCGGTCTTGGCGAAGACCGTGTAGAGATGCGCGACGCCGGCGTTGGTGATGAAGCGCTTCGAGCCGTTCAGGACGTACTCGTCGCCCTCCAGGCGCGCCTCGGTCCTCATCGCCGCGGCATCCGATCCCGAGCCGGGCTCGGTGAGGGCGTAGGCGGCGATCCACTCGCCGCTCGCGACCTTCGGCAGGAAACGGTCCTGCTGCTCCTCGGTGCCGGCAAGCCGGAGCGCCAGCGAGCTCAGCTCCTGCACCGCGAGGATGAGCCCGACCGTCGCATCCGCCTTGGAGATCTCCTCCACGGCGACGAGCAACATCAAGGAGCCGGCATTCGCCCCGCCGTGGCGCTCATCGAACGCGAGGCCGAAGATCTCGTGCTCGCGGAGGAGCTCGACCATGTCCCAGGGGAAGTCGCCGGACTCGTCGATCTCGGCGGCACGCGGCGCGATGCGCTCCCGCGTCAGTGTGCGGACGAGGTCACGGATCTCACGCTGCTCCTCGGAAAGCGGGTCCCACGGCACACCCCGATTCTAGGTGCGGTCGGGGTTTTCGAACCGCGCGTGCAGATGGTTGTCATGGTTCCAGAGCACCTGCACGACCCCCGGCGGGCCGGTGAGCCCCGTGTTCGGCCCGACGAAGACGACCAGCGCGCCCGCGGCGACGAAGCGGCTGACGAGATCCTGGGCGAGCCCGAGGTCGATCTGCGCTGCGACGCGCGGCGGCCGCTCACGCCGGTCGAGGCGCGGGTAGTAGACGTCCACGTCGAGCCCGTTCTGGTGAGAGGCGTGCCGGGGGCCGAAGGGCCCTCCACGGCGGCGGCTCAGATCGCCGATGCCCAGACGCGGAGCGGACGGATGCGCCTCCGCATAGGCGGCCACGACTGCGAGAACATTGCGGACGAGGTAGTCGGTGCCCCACCTCCGCCCCGGCCGGTCGGGCCGGCGGTGGAGCAGCGGATCCCAGGTGAAGAAGCGGGAGCCGAACGGCGGGAGCTGCACACCGCGGACGAGCCGCCCGTCCGACTGGGTGCCGAGCGCGTGCGAGTCGCGCCAGTGCACGAGCGAAGCACGCTCAGCGGGTGGCGGAGGTCCCATCTCCGTCGAGCGCGCCGCGAACCCGCAGGCAACGAACGTCAGGGCAATCAGGCAGATTGTGCGCACTCAAGGGGTACGTGAACCTCTCGTTCGGCGGTCCGCGTACAGAGACCAATGGGAATCGAGATCCTGCTCTCCGTAGTTGCGCTTGCCTCGGCGGCGCCGAGCACCGGGACCGCTGTCGTCGGACACTCGACGCAGGACCGTCCGATCAAGGTGCACCGCCTCGGCGACGCGGCGAGCCCGCACAAGGTCCTGGTCGTGGGCTGCATCCACGGGAACGAGTGCGCGGGCAGCGCGGTCACGCGCAAGCTCGTCCACCGAAAGGCGCCGGGCAGCTTCGACCTCTGGGTGATCAACTGCGTCAACCCGGACGGGCGCAGGCTCGGCGTCCGCCAGAACGGCCGTGGCGTCGACCTGAACCGGAACTTCGGCTCGGAGTGGATCCCGATCGGCGAGCGGTGGGATCCCGAGTACTCGGGGCCGCGTCCCTGGTCGGAGCCCGAGACGCGCGCCGTCCGTCGCCTCGTCAAGGAGATCAGGCCGGAGCTCACGATCTGGTACCACCAGCCGCAAACGCTCGTCCGCGCCTGGGGCCAGAGCGTGCCGGCGGCGAGGAAGTTCGCCCGCTTCTCCAACATGGATTTCGCCAGGATCCGCTGGCCGCACGGCACCGCCCCGAACTGGCAGAACCACCGTTTCCCGGGGACGAGCTCGTTCGTGGTCGAGCTGGCCCCAGGCCCGCTGTCCGAGCACAAGGCGAACCGCCAGGCTTATGCGGTCATGCGGCTCGCCCGCACGCTCTCGGGCTAGGCGCGCTCGGCGAGGATCTCGTCGGAGCTGGCCAGGCGCGCGCCCGCCTGCTCCATCTCTTCGAGGGCCCGCTCGGAGTCACCCGGCTCGACCTCGACGCCGCGCACGGCGTCCTCCACGACGGTGACGTCGAAGCCCTCGCGACGGGCGTCCAGCACTGTGTTCTTCACGCAGTAGTCGGTTGCGAGTCCCGTGACGAAGAGGCGGTCGACCCCGCGGTCGCGGAGGATCTCACCGAGCCGGGTGTCCTGGAACCCTGAATACCCCTGGCTGTCGGGGTCCTGGCCCTTGTCGATCACGAGGTCGACCTTCGCGGCTTCGAGATCGGGGTGGAGCTCGGCGCCGCGCGTCCCCTCTACGCAGTGCACCGGCCAGATCGAAGGTGGGTCGGCGCCGCGCCATTTCGCCGGATCGACCCCGACGCCCACGAAGGAGCCATGGTCGGGCGGATGCCAGTCGCGCGTGGCGACCACGAGCTCGAAGCGGTCGAGCAGCTCGTTGATCGGGCCCGCGATCTCGTCGCCCTCGGCCACCGGCAGCGCGCCGCCGGGGGTGAAGTCGTTCTGGAAGTCGACGATCAGGAGTGCGTCCACGGCGGGAATCGTATGGACCTCCGGGCCCTTTGCGCGCGTAGGTCTCCGGATGGACTTCTTGCGGGCACAGGCTCGTATAGTCGGCACGCCATGGCAGGAGCGGGTCGTGAGGAGCGCGCGTGGGTACGCGGCGCCCAGGCCGGGTCGGCCTCGGACCTCGAGGCTCTCTTCACCCACCACTGGCCCGGTGCCTACCGGGCGGCGTACCTCGTCGTCCACAACGCGGCGGCGGCCGAGGACATCGCCCAGGAGGCCTTCCTCTCGGCAGTGCGCGCACTCGACACGTTCGACCGCCGGCGTCCTTTCGGGCCCTGGCTGCACCGCATCGTCGTGAACCGGGCGATCGACTGGACGCGCGCCCGCGCCCTCAGGCGCGAGATCGGGGACGAGCAGCTGGCCGTCACGCCGGCACGCACGGAGGCGCCTCCCGACGAGCTGAGCGGCGAGACGATGGCCGCGCTCGCCGCGCTCGCGCCCGAGCACCGCGCGGTGGTCGTCCTTCGCTACGTCCTCGACTACTCGCCCGGCGAGATCGCCGACCTCCTCGAGCTTCCGCGCGGCACCGTCAACTCGCGGCTGCGGCGCGGCCTCGACGCCCTGCAGGAGCGCGTCATGAGAGAGCAGACGTGAGCGAGGATCGCGTGCGCAGCGCTCTACGACGGGTGCCGGTGCCGGACGAAGCCGGCGCCGCCGAGCGCGCATGGCGCGTCGTCGACGCGGCCTTCGAGTCGCGGGAGCCTGTGCGCTGGTCGAGGAAGCATCGCGGCCCGCTCGCGGCTCTCGTGGCGGCTGGGGCGATCCTGGTCGCAGCGCTCACGCCGCCGGGGATGGCGGTCGTCGACCGCTTCCGCGACGCGGTCGGGCGCGAGCCCGCGCGGCCCGCTCTGGTGGAGCTTCCTGCCCCCGGCCGCCTGCTCGTCCTTTCTTCGGACGGCCCGTGGGTCGTTCGGGAAGACGGTTCGAAGCGGCTGCTCGGCGACTACGAGGACGCGTCCTGGTCTCCGCACGGGCTCTTCGTCGTCGCGACACGCGGCCGGCAGCTTGTCGCCCTCGACCCCGAGAGCGGCGATCCTCGCTGGTCGCTTTCGCGGGCGGAGCCGGTCAAGGATCCGCGCTGGGGCGGCGTCGGGCTCGATACCCGGATCGCCTACCGGGCGGGAGCCACGCTGCACGTCGTCGCGGGCGACGGGTCGCCCGACACGGTCATCGCGGACGGGATTGCACCGGTTGCGCCGGCGTGGAAGCCGGACTCACACGTCCTCACCTACGCCGATGCGGCCGGCCGTGTCCATGTGGTCGACGTCGACGCGCGGCGACAGCTGTGGCGAAGCTCCGCCATCGACCAGATCCGCGAGCTCGCGTTCTTCCGGGCCCGGGTGGTCGTCTCGACGACGACGAAGGTGATCGTGCTCGAGGCCGGCAAGCCGACTCCGCTCCTCGAGGTCCCCGCGAACCACTCGCTCCTCGACACGGTGCTCCTGCAGTACGGAGGCCTGCTGTACGCGGACTACAACCCCCGTGGCGACACGACGGCCCTGCTCCGCTCCGACTGCACCGTCGCGGGAGCCTGCCGCCTCATGCCTGACACGCGGATGTTCGAAGGCCCGGGCAGGATCTCCGACCTCATCAGCTCCCCGGACCTGAGCTGGGTCACCGCGGGCTGGCCGGCCGCCGACCAATTCCTCTTCTTCGAAAGCGCACCCCGGCGGCCCGGGAAGGTGGATGCGGTCTCGAACGTGACCGCAGAGTTCTCGCCGGGCACGGGCGGCGCCTCGTTCCCAGTCGTACTCGGGTGGGCGCCGCCGAAGCCGTGAGACGGCGTGTGGCCCGCGGGCCGCCGGTCCGATTGGATTCCGAACGTGATCCTCGAGAACGGCACGATCCGCACGCTCGACCCAGCGCTGCCGAAGGCAGGCGCGCTCGCGATCGCAGGCGAGCTCGTCGCGGGAGGGGTAGGAACACACGAGACCGCGCTCGCGAGCCCGGACCGGGTCGAGCTCGGCGGTCGCTGCGTCCTTCCAGGCTTCACCGATTCACACGTCCACTTTCCGACGTGGGCTCTGGGGCAGCGGCAGGTGCGGCTGGAGGGCACGCAGTCCCTCGACGAAGCGCTCACTCGCGTGCGCGACGCGGTCGCGTCCGTGCCCGCAGGACGCTGGCTTCGCGGACTGGGCTGGAGGAGCGGCGACTGGGCTCCCGTCGTCGAGCCGACGAAAGAGGCGTTGGACGCGGTCACGGGCGACGTCCCCACCGCGCTCATGGCACGCGACTACCATTCGCTCTGGCTGAACTCGGCGGCCCTCGCCCGCGCGAACGGCGATCTCCAGGTTCCGGGCGGAGTGGTGGAGCGCGACGAGCAGGGCGAGCCGACCGGCGTCCTCCGCGAGGAGTGCGCCTGGCATTTCCGCGACGTCTACGTGCGCCCGACCCACGAGGAGATGGTCGCCGCCTCGCGCGACGGGATCCGACTCGCCAACTCCCGCGGCGTCGTCGCGGTGCACGACAAAGACGGCTGGCTCGGTGCGCTCGCCGTCTTCCAGGAGCTGCAGCACGAAGGCGCGCTCACCTTGCGGGTCTGGCAGTCCCTCCCGCACGACCACGTCGACCGGCTCACGGAGATCGGGCTCTCGTCGGGCCTCGGCGACGGCTTCCTCAAGGTCGGCTACATCAAGGCGTTCATGGACGGAACGCTCGGCTCCCAGACGGCCCGCATGCTCGACGGCTCGGGAGTCGAAATCACCAGCCGCGCCGAGCTCGAGGACATCGTCCGCCGCTCCGCTCGCGCAGGCTTTCCGGTCGGCGTGCACGCCATCGGCAACCTGGCGAACCGGGAGGCACTGGACGCCTTCGAGGCGACGCAGGATGAATGGAAGCCGCGCGGCCTCCGGCCCCGGATCGAGCACGCTCAGCTGCTCACACCCGAGGACGTGCCGCGCTTCGCGGAGCTCGGCGTCGCCGCTTCGGTCCAGTTCAGCCACGCGCCGTCCGACCGGGACCTCGCCGATCGCTTCTGGGCCGGGCTGACCACGGGCGCCTACGCCTACCGGTCGCTGCTCGACGTGGGCGCGTTGCTCGCCAACGGCTCCGACGCGCCGATCGAGGAGCTCGACCCGCTCGCCGGGATCGCCGCCGGAGTCCT
>JAICVP010000141.1 GCA_025935275.1 Thermoleophilia bacterium | reverse complement strand
GCGCCTGCGCTACGAGCCCGCGATACGCGCCCTGGAGCGCGAAGAGAGCGACCCAGAGCACGACGAGGACGTCGACGAGCAACACGTCCTCACCATAGGCGAGGAACTAGACGACCAGGTTCACCAGGCGGCCGGGAACGACGATGGCATTCTTCAGCTCCTTGCCGTCGAGATGCGCGGCCACGCGAGGGAGCTCCTTGGCGCGCGCAACGAGCTCCTCCTCCTCGAGTCCGGCCGGCACCTCCACCTTCCCGCGCACGCGGCCGTTCACCTGCACGACGAGCTCGAAGGTATCGCGCTCGAGAAAGGCGGGGTCGGCCTCGGGCCACGCGGTCTTCCAGAGGCGGTCGTTGCCGAGCCGCTCCCACAGCTCCTCGGTGATGTGCGGCACATACGGCTGGATGAGGCTGATCGCCGTCTCCGTCGCGAAGCGCACGGCGGCCGCCTGGCCGGGATCGTCCTTCGCCGCGTAGATGTCGTTGACGAGCTCCGTGACCGCCGCGATCGGCGTGTTGAACTGGAAGCGGCGCTCGATGTCGTCGGAGACCTTGGCAATGGTCTCGTGCGCCTTGACGACGAGCAGCCCTTCCGGCTGCCCTTCAGCCCCCGCCTCGGCCACCTCGAGCCCGAGCCGCCAGAGCCGGCTGAGGAAGCGGAACATGCCCTCGATGCCAGCGTCCTGCCACTCCTTGTCGGCTTCCGCGGGCCCCATGAAGAGGACGTAGAGGCGGACGGCCTCGGCGCCGTACCGCTCCACCATCTCGTCGGGGGCGACCACGTTCCCCTTCGACTTGGACATTTTGGCGCCGCGGTAATAGAGCATCCCCTGGTTGAAGAGCCGCGCGAAGGGCTCCTGGAAGCCGACGATGCCGAGGTCGTACATGACCTTCGTGAAGAAGCGCGCGTAGAGGAGATGCAGAATCGCGTGCTCGATGCCGCCGATGTACTGGTTGACGGGCAGCCAGTAGTCGACCATGCCGCGGTCGAAGGGCGCATCGCCGTTCTGCGGATCGCAGTAGCGGAGGTAGTACCAGGACGAGTCGACGAAAGTGTCCATGGTGTCGGTCTCGCGCTTTGCCGGCCCACCGCACTTGGGACACCTCGTCGAGACCCAGTCCTCGGCGGCCGCTAGCGGCGAGCGCCCCTTCGGCACGTACTCCTCCACCTCGGGCAGGAGCACCGGCAGATCCTCCTCGGGGACGGGCACGAGGCCGCACTCGTCGCAATAGAGAATCGGGATCGGGCAGCCCCAGTAGCGCTGGCGGGAGAGCAGCCAGTCGCGCAGGCGAAAGCTGACCGCCGGCCGGCCGCGCTCACGGGACTCGAGCCACTCGATGATGGCCTTCTTCGCTTCGGGGCTCGTCATCCCGGAGAACTGCGCGGACTCGACGAGGACCTCGTCGTCGGAGTGCGGGATAAACGCTTCGTCCTCGGGCACCTCGCCCTCCGCGGGCACGACCACCGTCTTGACCGGGAGCTCGAAGCGCTGCGCGAACGCGTAGTCGCGCTCGTCGTGGGCGGGCACGGCCATGATCGCGCCGGTGCCGTACTCCATCAGCACGTAGTCAGAGATCCAGATCGGCAGGCGGTTGTCGTTCACCGGATTGGTCACGAACCGGCCGGTGAAGACGCCGGACTTCTCTTTCTCCGGATCGGCGCGCTCCGCGGTCGAGCGCCCGGCGGCGTGGCGCACGTAGTCCATGACCTCCTGCTCGTGGGGAGTTCCGCTGACCAGCCGCTCGGCGAGCGGATGCTCAGGGGCGAGGACGAAGAAGGTCGCGCCGAAGAGCGTGTCGGGCCGCGTCGTGAAGACGGGGATGTCGATGTCGAGCTCCTCGATCCGGAAGACGACCTCGGCCCCCTCCGAGCGCCCGATCCAGTTGCGCTGCATCGTCAGCACGCGCTCAGGCCACGACTCGAGCATCGCCATGTCGTCGAGGAGCCGGTCGGCGTACGCGGTGATGCGGAAGAACCACTGCTCGAGCGTCCTGGCCTCGACCTCCCACCCGCAGCGTTCGCAGTGGCCGTCGATGACCTGCTCATTCGCGAGCACGGTCTGGTCGTTCGGGCACCAGTTGACGACGGCGCCCTTGCGGTAGGCGAGGCCCGCCTCGAAGAACTTGACGAAGAGCCACTGCGTCCAGTGGTAGTAGTCGGGCTCGGCCGTCGAGAGCTCCCGGCTCCAGTCGATCGACCAGCCGAGGCGCTTCATCTGCTCTCGGATTGCGGCGATGTTGCGATCCGTGACGTCCCGCGGATGGCGGCCTTCCCGAATGGCCGCGTTCTCGGCGGGGAGCCCGAACGCGTCGTAGCCGATCGGCCTGAGCACGGTGAAGCCCCGGCGGCGCCGGATGTGCGCCACGACGTCGCCGAGCGTGTAGTTGAGCACGTGGCCCATGTGCAGCTCGCCGGAGGGGTACGGCAGCATCTCGAGCACGTACGTGTGCTCGTGCGGCGCGTCCTCAGGAGAGGGGTTCGGGACGACGAAAGCGCCTTCGCGCTCCCATTCGGCCTGCCATTTGGCCTCGACTGCCTGCGGGTCGTAACGGTCCATCAGCCTCCTACGAGACTAGCGCTACACTCGCCGCGGTGTCCGCACCCGGCAGACTCGTCTCGAAGCTCTGGGAAAGCGATCCCGAACGGATGTGGCCGTGGGCGCGCCGGCTCGTCGCGCCCGTGACGATGTGGCTCGCTCCCTCCTACGGCTACGGCCTCGAGCGCATGCCGGAGACCGGCGGCGGCGTCGCCGCGATCAACCACCTCTCGGCCATCGACCCGCCGCTCGTGGGGTCGCTCTCGCCGCGCACGCTCTACTTCATGGCCAAGGCGGAGCTTCTGGACATGGCGGTGGTGGGCGACGTGCTCACGTGGACGGGCACCTTTCCGGTTCGCCGAGGCGAGGGCGACCGCGAGTCGCTGCGCTTCGCCCGCCAGATCGCTCGCGACGACCACATGGTCGGCGTCTTCGTCGAGGGGACGCGGCAGAAGCTCGGCTATCCAGGCGAGGTGCTCCCGGGAGCGATGATGATCGCGCTCCAGGAGGAGGTGCCGATCGTGCCGTGCGGGGTCTATTCCTTCGGATGGTCGCGCAGGAACCGGATGCCCTGCGCGGTCGTCTGGGGCGAGCCCATGGACCTCGGCAAGATCCCGAAGTCGGGCCGGGGCTACAAGCGGGCCGCAGAGCTGGTCGGAGACGAGATCCGGCACCTGTGGCGGCAGGCGGGCCAGGCGATCGCCGCGGGCTTCCCGGAGACGCTGCCGGACGGAGCCCGCCGCTCAGGCCCGGTCTACCCCTCGTTCCGCGACGTCACGGCCACGCCGAGCTCCTCGACCAGTGTGAAGAAAGCCGCCGCGTAGGCCGACTCGGCCGTGCGCGAGCGTACGTCCTCCCAGTCGATCTGCTCGCGAAGACTGCGCGCGATCTGCAGCACGGCCTTGTAGTCGAGCGAGTTCTCGTCCAGGGCGAGAAGCTTGGTGACGAGCACGTCCTCGAGAGTCATGACCAGCATGGGCTGCGCCTCGACCTCGAGCATGTCCGCGCGGGCGAGCACCTCGTCGGTGATCGGGACACCGACCGGGGAGAAGATGATGTCCACCATCACGTCGTCCTCGTCGAAGGCCTTGTAGAGCCAGCCCTCGGTGGGTTTCTCGGGACGCAGGCCGATCGCGGCGAGGGTGGCAAGCGCCTCCTCGGCGTCCTCGGGCTTGACCATGAGATCGAGGTCGTGGTCGGACTCGGGGCCGCCGCGCGCCCAGCACGCGAGCCCGCCCCCGAGCATGAAAGGGACACCGGCCTCGCGGAGGGCGCCGGCGGAGCGCTTCAGCGTGTCGAGCATGGCGGGGAGGCAGTCGTTGGACATCGGCACGATCCGGGTACCCTCCTGGCCCGGATGACGAAACGAGCAGCCATCCGGATCGCCGCGGCAGGCGACGTGCATTGCAGCGAGGAGAACCGCGCTGCCGTGGCGGAGGCTTTCGCAGACATCGCCGGCCGGGTCGATGCGATCCTCCTCGCCGGCGACCTGACCACCTTCGGGGAGCCGGAGCAGGCCGAGGTGCTCGCCGATGCGTGCCGCGGACTGGAGATCCCGGTGGTCACCGTTCTCGGCAACCACGACTGGCACGCGGACCGCGCCCGCGAGATCCAGGACGTCCTCGCCGCCGCAGGCATCTTCGTGCTCGACCGGAGCTGGACGGTGCTGGACTGCGGCGCCACGCAGCTCGGCGTGGTCGGCACCAAGGGGTTTGTCGGCGGATTCCCGGACTCGACGCTGACCGACTTCGGCGAGCCGATCCTGCGCGCGGTCTACGCCGAGACCACCGACGAAGTCGAGGCGCTCGCGCGGGGACTCGAGGCCGTCGCCGATTGCCCGGTCCGCGTCGTGCTCCTCCACTACGCGCCTACGTCCTCGACCATCGTGGGCGAGCCGCCGGGGATCTGGGCCTTTCTCGGCAGCGACCGCCTCGGGCGGCCGATCGCCGACCACGCGCCCGATCTCGTCCTTCACGGCCACGGGCACGCCGGCACCTACGAAGGGTTCATCGGCGCGGTGCCCGTCTTCAACGTCTCGCTTCCGGTCATGGGCCGGGACTTCGCGGTCTTCGAGCTGAGCGATGGAACGGTACACGATGTTTCTCTGGAGCCCCATGGCGGGGAAACTCAGCGCCGAAAGGAGGTTCATTGAGCGTTCTTTGGATCATCCTCATCGTCATTCTGGTTCTCGCGCTGCTGGGCTTTTTCTCCCGCGGCTACTGGTAGGACCTACGAGCACGTAGAACAGGCCGCCTGGCCCTTGCCGGGCGGCCGTCGCTCGGGCACGGTGTGTAGGTGCACCTGCCCGAGATCCTTCGGCGTGCCGACGCGTGCCAATCGCTCCCCCGGCTCGGCGGCATGGCGCGCCCTGACGGCGTGGTCATCGTGAGTGAGCGGTTCTGGGCGTTCGCGCGCCGCGACGGCCAGCTCCTCGAAGGGAAGATGCCGTCGCCTCCGGCCTCGCTCGCGAGGATTCCGCTCGCGCGCGGCCTGACGCGGCTGGCGATGTCGGTGGGGCCGCTCTTCCGGAAGAGCGGAGTGGCGAAGCGGGGCGAGCGCAGGATTCTGCTCACCGCGGTCTTCGCCCCGTTCGCGTTCGTCTTCCTGCCCGCCACCTACGCCATGATCGGGTGGGCCGCCGTGACCGTCGGCCTCGTCCTCTGGATCTTTCGCGGGCGAACGCTGAACCTCCACGGCGCCGAGCACCGGGCAATCGCCGCGGTAGAGGAGCGCTCGCTCGAATCCACCTGGCACGGAGTGACGAAGCCCTCGCGCTTCTCGCTGCGCTGCGGGACGAACTTTGCGGCGCTCGTCCTCCCCGTGACCGTGCTCGCGGAGCGGATCTGGCCGTTCCAGGCTGCTCTCTGGACGCCGGCGGTCGTGACCGTCCTCTCGCTCGCCCTCACGATGGAGCTCTGGCGCGCGGTGCAGGAGTCCAGCCACCGCGGCGCGCGCGTGCTCCTCCTCCCCGGCCTCGCTCTCCAGCGCGCGACGACCCGCGAGCCCCACGTGGACGAGACGCGGGTCGCACTGCAGGCGGTCGCCTCCGTCCTGCGTCGCGAGCTCGACTGAGGGTCTCCTGAGCAT
>JAICVP010000217.1 GCA_025935275.1 Thermoleophilia bacterium | reverse complement strand
GGCCGAGCTCGATCCCCGTCACGCGCGCCCCGGTGCGGATCTGAACGCCCAGCTCCCGCGCAGCCGCGGCGAGCGCGTGGGTCGCGGTGTGCGGGTCGACCGCGCCGTCGTCGGGGATCCAGACCGCCCCGCACAGGGAGTCCTTCGTCGCCGCGGGCATGAGCCGCACCGCCTCCTCGGGCCCGACCACCTCGACGTCGAGACCGATCGCGCGCGCCCGGCTCGCGCCGCGCTGCAGCTCCTTGAGGCTCTCGGCGCTCGACGCGATGCGCAGGCTTCCCACCGTCTCGAAGACGCCGAGCTCGCGGTAGAGCTCGACGCTGTAGCGGCGGAAGCGCATCATCGTGGGCGACGGGTTGAACTGGGTGACGAGCCCCGCGGCATGGCAGGTCGAACCACTGGTCAGCTCGCCCTTCTCGAGAAGGAGCACGTCCGTCCAGCCCGCCCTGGCGAGGTGATAGGCGACGCTCGTCCCGGTGATCCCGCCGCCGATGACAACCACCCTCGCCCGCTCCATGCGATAGAAACCTACGCCACGTGGAAGGCGGCGGCGTCCAGATCGACGAAGTCCTCGAGCTCGTTCCCGAGCTGCGCGACGCGCATGCTGTATCCGAGCTGGCCGGCGGGCTGACGAACACGAACTACAAGGTCGAGACCGACGGCGGCGCCTACGTCGTCCGCGTCTCGGCGAAGGACGCAGGCCTCCTCGCGATCGACCGGGAGAACGAGCATCACAACACCGTCGCCGCCGCGGAAGCCGGTGTAGGCGCCGGAGTCGTTGCCTACCTCCCCGAACGCGGCGTCCTCGTCCTCGAGTTCATCGAGGGGCAGACGCAGACCGCCGAGGACCTCCGCCGCGGCGACCGGCTCGACTGGGTGGCCGCCGCGTGCCGGCGCCTGCACGGAGCACGCCGCTTCCGCGACGACTTCAACATGTTCCGGATCCAGCAGCGCTACCTCGGCCTCGTGCAGGAACGCGGCTTCCGGCTTCCCGACGGCTACCTCGACTACGAGCCGCAGGTGCGCAGGATCGAGGAGGCCATGGCGGTCCGGGACGAAGGCACCGTCCCGTGCAACAACGACCTCCTCGCCGAGAACTTCATCGATGTCGGCGACGGTTTCCGGCTGATCGACTACGAGTACTCCGGGAACAACGACGCCTGCTTCGAGCTGGGCAACGTCTGGAGCGAGTCGAACCTCGCGCCGGAGCAGCTCGACGAGCTCGTCGCCCACTACTACGGCCGGCCGCTGGCGAACAAGGTCGCCCGCGCGCGGCTGTGGGGGCTCATGTCCAAGTACGGCTGGACGCTGTGGGCCTCCATCCAGGACAGCGTCTCCGACATCGACTTCGACTTCTGGGGTTGGGGCATGGAGAAGTACGACCGCGCGGTGACGGAGTTCGAGGGTCCCGACTTCGAGCGCCTGCTCGAAGACGTGCAGCGCGAAGACTGACGCGCGCAGCCGAGCCCTAGCCGTGCGTAGACTCGCCGCGTGGCCGCGTTCCGCGCACAGGGTCTCGCGAAGCGCTACGGCAACGTGACCGCGCTGGGCGGGGTCGATCTCGAGGTCGGCGAGGGAGAGCTGGTCGGGCTCCTCGGACCGAACGGGGCCGGGAAATCCACGCTCGTGAAGATCGCCTGCGGGCTCGTCCGCGCGAGCGCCGGGAGCGCCGAGGTCGCCGGTGCGCCAGCCGGATCCGCCACGGCCCGCGCTTCGCTCGGCTATCTCGCGGAGCTCTTCCGGTTTCCCGGGTGGTACAACGCCGACGAGCTGCTCGCGCTCCACCAGCGGCTGGCGGGCTCCGAGGGCGGTGCCGACGAGCGAGCCGAGCTCCTCGACCTGGTCGGCCTGAGCGAGGCCAAGACGCGCAAGGTCGAGGACATGTCGAAGGGCATGCAGCAGCGTCTCGGCATCGCGCAGTCGCTCGTCGGCAAGCCGCGCTTGCTCTTCCTCGACGAGCCGACGAGCGCCCTCGACCCGGTCGGGCGGAGAACCGTGCGCAGCCTGCTCGAGGAGCTGCGGCGGCGCGGCGTCAGCGTCCTCCTCAACTCCCATCTGCTGAGCGAGGTCGAGCTCGTCTGCGACCGCGTGGTCATCCTCTCGAAGGGCCTCGTCGTCGCTGCGGGCCGCACCGAGGAGCTCGCCCGCCCGCGCGGCGTCGAGGTCGACACCGACGAGGGGACCAAGCTTTTCGAGTCCGCGCGGCGCGAGGACGCGCCGAAGATCGTCGCCGACCTCGTCGGGGCCGGGCAGAACGTGTACGGCGTCCGCGTGCTCGAGACGACTCTCGAGGAGATCTACCTCGAGGCGGTCGAAGGAGAGACGAGCTGAGAGGCGCGGTCATCGTCGCCGGCTACGCGATGCAGGAAAGCGTGCGGAGGCGCGTCTTTCCGGTCGTGCTCATCCTCACCGCCGCCTTCCTCGGCCTCTACAGCTTCGGCGTGTACAAGGCGTACCAGTCGATCGACCCGTTCGCGACCGAGTCGATCGGCAACGGCGGCGAAATATCGCTCGTCGACACGCAGGTGCTCTTCAGCGCCACTCTCTTCGGGCTCTCGATCTTCGCAGTGCTGTTCCTCGGCACCGTGCTCGCGATCTTCCTCACCCACGCCGTCGTGCGCGGAGATGCCGAGCGCGGGTTGCTCCAGCCGCTCGTCGTCAGGCCCGTCGGCCGCGCAGCGCTGCTCGCGGGGCGCTTCGGTGCGGCTGCGCTCGTGTGCGCGGTCTACGTGATCCTCGTCTACACCGCCTCGCTTTTGATCACGCACTGGGTGACGGGGTGGTGGCCCGACCAGATCTTCCTGCCGGCGATCGAGCTCGCCGTCGCCATCGCCGTTCTCGTCGGCATCTCGCTCTTCGGCTCGATCCTGCTCTCCTCGATCGCGAACGGCATCGCGATCTTCATGGTCTTCGGAGCGGGCCTCGTCGCGGGCCTGCTCGGCCAGATCGGCGAGGCGCTCAACTCCGACAGCCTGAACACGATCGCGAACGTCGCTTCCTGGGCCCTGCCCTTCGAGGCGCTCTATCAGGACGCGCTGAACCGGATCACGTCCGACACGGAGGGATTCACCAAGGTGGCGCTCTCGCTCGGGCCGTTCGGCGGGGCGCAGCCCGCGGGCGCGTGGCTCTGGCCGTGGGTGGTCGTCTACCTCGCTGCTCTGGGCCTGATCGGGCTCTGGGCCTTCAACCGCAAAGACCTGTAGCTCCCCCTTCCGGGGGACCCGGTTCGCCCCCTCCCGTCCTACAGTCAGAGCGTGTGGGAGCTGGACCGAGCGCTGGAGGACGACACTCGCGCCGCGAGCCTGTTCGCGTGGCTCGGCGCGGCCGGCGCACTCACCTGGCTCGCCTCGATCGTCCTCGCCGACTCGCTGCTCCCGATCACGAGCATCACGGCGCTCGGCGCGCTGGTCTTCGGCTTCGTCGGCTGGCGCGCGACGAAGCACGGCAATCCGCGTGAGGCGACGAACTTCGTGGCCATCTCTCTCGCGGTGGTGCTCGCCGTGCTCTGGCTCTTCCTGCTCGGCTCGCTGCTCCTGAGACTGTTCTAGTCGCCGGAAGGCTCGGCCGAACCGCCCTCTTCGATCGGGATCTCGAACCGGGCGATGATGCCCGGATCGCCTCCTTTCGCGAGCTGGTCGGGATCCGGGTCGCGAGTCGCCACCCACGCATATCCATGCTCCGGATAGGCGACCACGTCGGGGAAGCTCCCGGCACTCAAGGCCAGGATGGAAGCGGGCTCCTCACCCGGATTGCTGAACGTGTGC
>JAICVP010000170.1 GCA_025935275.1 Thermoleophilia bacterium | reverse complement strand
GGTTCTGCAGCTGCTCGGCGATCGACTGCGCGACGAGCTTCGCGTCGAGCTCGGGGCGCTTGATCTCGTTGATGTTGATATGGACGTTCTTGTGCGTCATCGCGTGCACCTCACGGCGCAGCGCGTCGACCTCGGCGCCCGACTTCCCGATGACGATGCCGGGGCGCGCGGTGAAGATGTCGATCGTGATCCGCTGCTTGTCCTTCTTGATGAGGATGTCGCCGAGCCCGGCATGGCCGAGCTTTCCGCGGATGTGGTCGCGGATCTTGACGTCCTCGATCAGGTACTCCGGGAACTCCTTCGAGCCCGTGTACCAGTTGGACTTCCACTCGTGGATGACGCCGACGCGCAGACCGCCGGGATGGACTTTGTGGCCCACTAGGAATCCTCTTTCTTCTTGCGGGTGGTCTTCGGCTTGGGCTTGTCGGCGCTCGCCTTGGGCTTCGCCGCCCGCTTGGGCTTGGGCTTCTCGGTCGCGGCCTCGTCAGCGGGCTCGGCCTTCTTCGGGGAGGCGCGCTTCGGCTTGGGCTTCTCGGTCGCGGCCTCGTCAGCTGGCTCGGCCTGCTTGGCCGAGGCGCGCTTGGGCTTCGGCGCCTCTTCCTCTTCGACGGCCGCTGCCTCCACTTCGGGCTCGGGCTCGACGGGGGCCACGACCGGGGCCGGCGTTGGCAGCGGCGCAGGGATGGCCTGCTCCTCGGGGAGAGCGAGCGCAATGGTGATGTGGCAGGTGCGCTTCTTGATCCGGGCGACGCGGCCGCGCGCGCGTGCACGCCAACGCTTCAGCGTCGGGCCCGCGCCCACCGTGGCGGTGTGCACGTAGAGCTCGTCGCCGTCGAGGCCGTGGTTGGCCTCGGCGTTCGCAACCGCGGACGAGAGCACCTTCTCGACGTCGCGGGCGGCATCGCGCGTCATGAAGGCGAGAATCGTCCTCGCCTCCGGGACGCTGCGGCCGCGGATCTGCTCGGCGACGAGCTGGGCCTTGCGCGGCGCGGTGCGCACGTAGCGGGCCTCGGCGCGGACGGAAGTGCGTTCTTCGACGGCAGCCATCAGGCGCGCTTGACCTCCGTCTTTCTGTCCCCGGAGTGGCCGCGGAAGATGCGGGTCGGGGCGAACTCTCCGAGCTTGTGCCCGACCATCGCCTCGGTCACGAACACGGGGACGTGCTTGCGCCCGTCGTGGACCGCGATCGTGTGCCCGACCATGTCGGGGAAGATCGTCGAGGTGCGCGACCACGTGCGGACGACGCGCTTCTCGCCCGTCTCGTTCATCTGCCGGACCCTCTGCAGCAGCCGCTCTTCGGCGAACGGCCCCTTCTTGCTCGATCTACTCAACTACCGTCTCTCCTTCCCACGGCGCCGGCCGCGGACGATCAACTTGTCGGATTCCTTGTGCTTGCGACGGGTGCGCTTCCCGAGCGTCGGCACACCCCACGGGGTGACCGGGTGACGGCCTCCCTTGGACTTGCCCTCGCCGCCGCCGTGCGGGTGGTCGACCGGGTTCATCGCCGAGCCGCGCACCGTCGGGCGCTTGCCCAGCCAGCGGCTTCGTCCCGCCTTGCCGCTCGAGATGTTCTCGTGGTCGACGTTCCCCACCTGCCCGACCGTGGCCCGGCAGGTCAGCGGCACGCGCCGCATCTCTCCCGAGGGTAGCCGAAGAACGGCGAAGCCATCGTCCTTGGCCACGAGCTGGATTCCGGAGCCTGCGCTGCGCGCCATCTGGCCGCCCTTGCCGGGCTTGAGCTCGACGTTGTGGACGACGGTGCCGGTCGGGATGCGCTCGAGCGGGAGCGCGTTGCCGGGCCGGATGTCGGCCTCGGGGCCGGACTCGATCGCCTGGCCGACCCGGACGCCCGCGGGGGCGAGGATGTAGGCCTTGGCGCCATCGGCGTAGTGCAGTAGCGCGATGCGCGCCGACCGGTTGGGGTCGTACTCGATGGCGGCCACCTTCGCGGGCACGCCGTCCTTCGTCCGCTTGAAGTCGATCTTCCGGTAGCGGCGCTTGTGCCCGCCGCCCTGGTGACGGGTCGTGATGCGGCCCTGGTTGTTCCGGCCGCCGGTCCGCTTCGCGGGCTCGAGCAGGCTCTTCTCGGGCGCGGTCTTCGTGACCTCCTCGAAGGAGGACACCGACCGGAAGCGGCGGCCCGGGCTCGTCGGCTTGTACTTGCGCAACGCCATGATCTAGACAGCAGCTCCTTCGAAGATCTCGATCTTGTCGCCCTCGCGCAGCTGCACGATGGCCTTCTTCCACCCGGGCTTCGTGCCCTTGTGGTACCCGCGGCGCTTCGGCTTCGCCTGCACCTTGACGATGTTCACGCCCTCGACCTTGACGTCGAAGAGCTCCTCCACCGCCTGGCGGATCTGCGTCTTGTGCGCCTTCGAGTGGACGCGGAATGAATACTTGTTGTCCTCGATCAGGCTGTAGCTCTTCTCGGAGACCACAGGGGCGATGAGGATCTCGCGGGGATCGAGGCTCATGACGCGAGCTCCTGCACGCGATCGAGTGCGGCCTCGGTGGCGAGCACCGAGTTGGCCCAGACGAGCGCGCCGACCTCGAGCTCCGACGGCTCCAGCACGAGCACGCGGTCGAGGTTGCGGAACGACTTGGCGACCGTCTCCTCCTCCGGCTGCACGACAACGACCAGCGGGAGCTCCTTGCCCCAGGTGCCGAGCAGGTCGGCGGCGGCCCGTGTGGACGGCTCCGAGAAGCCGGAGGCGTCCAGGACGCCGAGCGCCGAATTGCCGGCGTGATAGCTGAGCGCTCCGCGCAGAGCCGACTTGCGAGCCTTGCGGTTCACCTTGACCGCATAGCTCCGCGGCTGCGGGGCGAAAGCGACGCCGCCGCCGGTCCACTGCGGCGCGCGGGTCGTCCCGGCGCGCGCGCGGCCGGTGCCCTTCTGCCGCCACGGCTTGGCGCGTCCGCCCGAGACCAGCCCGCGGCTCTTCGCGGCCTGGGTGCCGGCGCGCGCGGCCGCGCCCTCGGCGCGAACCGCTTCGTGGATGAGGTGCGGCTTCACGTCGACCGCGAAGACCTCGGACGTGAGCGTCACGTCCTTGGACTTCTTGCCAGTGCCGTCGAGAAGCGGTGCCTTCGGAGCGGCCATCAGCGGCTGTCCTCCCTCACGACGACGATCGAGTTCTTGTGGCCCGGGACCGCGCCCTTGACGAGGAGCAAGTTCAGCTCCGGATCCCGGTCGACGACCGTGAGCCCGACCTGGGTCGCGGTCTTCGCTCCCATCTGGCCGGCCATCTTCTGGCCCTTGAACACGCGCGAAGGCGTGGCCGAGGCGCCGATCGAGCCCGGCTTGCGGATGTTGTGCGAGCCGTGGCTGACCGGGCCGCGGTGGAAACGGTGCCGCTTGATCGTGCCCTGGAACCCCTTGCCGATCGAGACGCCGGAGACCTTGACCTTCTCCCCGGGCTCGAACGACTCCACCGTGACGGTCTCGCCGGGGGCGAGCTCGTGCGGGCCACGGATCTCGACCAGCTTCCGGTGCGGGCCGACGTTGTGCTTCTTCAGATGCCCGAGCTCCGGCTTCGAGAGCTTCTCCTCGGACACCTCGTCGAAGGCGAGCTGGACCGCGTCGTAGCCGTCCACGTCCGCGAGGCGCACGGCCACGACCGGGCAGGGCCCGGCCTGGATGACCGTGACGGGCGTGAGCGAGCCGGTCTCCTCGTCGAAGATCTGCGTCATGCCCAGCTTGCGTCCAATGATTCCCTTCATCACAACTTGATCTCGATGTCCACACCCGCCGGAAGGTCGAGGCGCATCAGCTGGTCGACGGTCTTGGGGGTCGGCGAGTGGATGTCGATCAGGCGCTTGTGCGTGCGCACCTCGAAGTGCTCACGGGAGTCCTTGTCCTTGAACGGACTGCGGAGGACCGTGTAGCGGTTGTTCTCGGTGGGCAGGGGCACCGGTCCGGTGACGGTTGCACCGGACCGTTGCGCCGTCTCGACGATCTGCGCCGCAGACCGGTCGAGCTGCTGATGGTCGTACGCCTTCAGGCGGATGCGGATCTTCGCTTGGGCCATCGAGTTACTTGATGACCTCCGTCACGACACCGGCGCCCACGGTGCGGCCACCCTCGCGGACGGCGAACCGGAGACCCTGGTCCATGGCGACCGGCTGGATGAGCTCGATCTCCATGTTCGTGTTGTCGCCCGGCATGACCATCTCCTGGCCCTCCGGGAGCTTGATCGACCCGGTCACGTCCGTCGTCCGGAAGTAGAACTGGGGCCGGTAGCCGTTGAAGAACGGCGTGTGGCGCCCGCCCTCGTCCTTGGACAGGACGTAGACCTCGGCCTTGAAGTGCGTGTGCGGCGTGATGGAGCCCGGCTTGGCGAGCACCTGGCCGCGCTCGACCTCCTCGCGCTTGATGCCGCGGAGGAGAGCGCCGATGTTGTCGCCGGCCTGGCCCTGGTCGAGCAGCTTCTGGAACATCTCGACGCCGGTCACGACCGTGTTCTGCACCTTCTCCTGGATGCCGACGATCTCGACGGTGTCGTTGACGTTCACGATGCCCTGCTCGACCCGGCCCGTGACGACCGTGCCGCGGCCCGTGATCGTGAAGACGTCCTCGATCGGCATGAGGAACGGCTTGTCGACGTCGCGCTGGGGCTCCGGGATGTAGGAGTCCACAGCCTCCATGAGCTCGAGGATCTTCCCGGTCCACTCGCCGTCGCCCTCGAGCGCCTTCAGCGCCGAGACCGTCACGACGGGGATGTCGTCGCCGGGGAACTCGTACTTGGAGAGGAGCTCGCGCACCTCCATCTCG
>JAICVP010000348.1 GCA_025935275.1 Thermoleophilia bacterium | reverse complement strand
CATCAGCCAGAGCGTGATCGACCTCGCGATCCGGCCGAGGGACGAGCAGATGCTCTGGGACCTGATCGCGCTCATCGCCGTGATCGGGGTCGTCAAGGCGCTGCTCATGGTCGGCCGACGCTTCATCTCGGGCCGGCAGGCGCTCGGCGTCGAGTTCGACATGCGCAACGCGATGTATGCGCACCTGCTTCGCCTCTCCTTCGGCTTCTACGACCGGCACCAGACCGGGCAGCTCATGTCGCGGGCGACCGTCGACCTCCAGGCGGTGCGGTTCTTCCTCGGCTACGGGCTCATTTTCTTCTTCCAGCACGTGCTGACGATCGTCGGGGTCACCGCGATCATGCTCTGGACGGACTGGCGGCTCGCGCTCGTCGCACTCGCGATCACCCCGTTCGTCGTTGCGCTCGCGTACCGCTACTCGAAGGTGTCCCACCCGGTGCTGCGCGACGTGCAGCAGAAGATGGCCGACGTCGCGACCGTGGCCGAGGAGAACATCGTCGGGGTTCACGTCGTCAAATCGTTCGCGCAGGAGGAGCAGGAGCAGGAGAAGTTCCAGCGGCGCTCCAACGCGGTCTTCGAGCAGACCGTGCTCGCGAACCGCCAGCGCTCTCTGTACGTGCCGCTACTGAGCTTCGTCCCGCTCCTCGCCCAGGCGGCGATCCTCCTGGTCGGGGGCTGGATGGTGACCCACGGAAGCCTGACCGTCGGCGAGTTCTTCGCCTTCAACCTCTACGTGACGATGCTGATCATGCCGCTGCGGATGCTCGGCATGTGGATCGGCCAGTCGCAGCGGGCGACCGCGTCGGGCGAGCGCATCTTCCAGGTGCTCGACGAGCCGGAGGAGATCGCGGAGAAGCCCGGCGCCGAGGCGCTGCCGCCCGGGCCCGGTCGCATCGACTTCGAGGGAGTCTCGTTCGGCTACGACACCTCCCGCCCCGTCCTCCACGGCGTCGACCTCGCGATCGAGCCCGACCAGAACGTGGCGGTGATCGGTCACACCGGCTCCGGCAAGACAACGCTCACGGCGCTCGTGCCGCGCTTCTACGACGCGACCGAGGGACGGGTCCTCATCGACGGCGTGGACGTCCGCGACGTCTCGCTCCCGTCGCTCCGTTCGCAGATCGCCGTCATCTCGCAGGATCCGTTTCTCTTCTCGACGACGGTGCACGAGAACATCGCCTTCGGCGCGCCCGAGGCCACGGACGAGGAGATCGAGTCGGCCGCGCGGCTCGCGCAGGCGCACGAGTTCATCGTCCAGCTCCCGCAGGGCTACGACACGGTCATCGGGGAGCGCGGGATCACGCTGTCGGGAGGGCAGCGGCAGCGCGTTGCGATCGCGAGAGCCATCGCCATGAACCCGCGCATCCTCGTCCTCGACGACGCCACCGCCGCGGTGGACGCGACGACGGAGGCGCGGATCCGCCTCGGTCTCCGCGAGGCGATGAAGGGCCGGACGACGCTGATCATCGCGCACAGGCTGTCGACGATCTCACTCGCGGACGAGGTGGTCGTGCTCGACCACGGGAAGGTCGTCGCGCGCGGGACGCAAGCCGAGCTCGCCGAGTCGAGCCCGGTCTACCGGGAGATCTACGAGCACGGGCTGGTCGACCGCGAGCTGGCCGCGCGCCTGGAGGCGACCGCGTGAAGGTCTGGCAGCCCGGCTCCCACCTCTCCATGCAGCGCGGCGCCGAGGTCGAGGACTGGTCCTGGCGGCGCACCGCGCACCGCATCTCCACGCTCGCCCGGCTGGCCGGCCGGTACAAGGCGCGGACGACGCTCGCGATCGTGACGCTCCTCGCCGCGACGCTCACCTCGCTCGCGCCTCCCTATCTCGCCAAGCTCGCCCTCGACGACGGAATCCGCTCGGAGGACTACCGGCGCCTCGTCGAGGTCGTGCTCGTCTTCATCGCGGCCGGAATCCTCAACTGGCTGTTGAGCAGCGCTCAGACCTACTTCACGGGCTGGACCGGCGAGCGGATCCTCGCCGACCTGCGCGACAAGCTCTTCCGCCACCTG
>JAICVP010000273.1 GCA_025935275.1 Thermoleophilia bacterium | reverse complement strand
GAAGCGCTTCAAGGACGACGTGCGCGAGGTGCAGGAAGGCTTCGAGTGCGGAATCCTGCTCGAGAACTTCAACGACGTGAAGGAAGGCGACGTCCTCGAGGCCTACGAGACGCGCCAGATCGAGCGCACCGACCTCGAGGTCGCGGGCGGAAACGGCGGTCCTCCGCCGGAAGAGCCCGAAGAAGAAGGCTAGGCCGGTGGGCGCCGGCTACGTCGGCATCCTCTCCGTCGAGCTTCACTTTCCCGAGAACCACTCCCTCAAGGGAAAGCGGAAAGAGCTCCTGTCCGTGAAGGCACAGCTGCAGCGGCGCTTCGGCGCTTCGGTGGCGGAGGTCGACTACCACGACGTCTGGCAGCGCGCCCGGCTGACCCTCGCCTGCGTCGCCCGCGAGCACAGGGAGCTCCAGGAGCTCCTCGACGGCGCGGAGCGCTACCTCGGCGGCCAGGCGTTCGACCTCGGGCAGGTCGAGCGCGAGGTGGTGACGTTCGAATGACCGCGCGCATGCGGCGGGTGAACGAGGCGCTGCGCGAGGTCCTCTCGGAGGGCATCGGCAGCCTCAAGGACCCGCGCATCGGCTTCGTGACCGTCACCGGGGTGAACACGAGCCCCGACCTGCGCCTGGCCACCGTCTACGTGAGCGTGCTCGGCTCCGAGAAGAAGCGGGACGCGACGATGGCCGGCCTGCAGTCGTCGCACGGGGTCCTGCAGACCCTCGTGAATCGCGAGCTCCGTCTCAAGCGCACTCCACAATTGACCTTTGAGTACGATCCGACGGTAGAGAGGGGGGTGCGCCTCTCCCGGCTCATCGATGAGCTCAACGAAGACGAACACCACTGAGGCAGACCTCGCTGCGGTGGCGGAGGCTCTCCGGAGCCACGACCGCTTCATCGTCACCACCCACGAGAACCCCGACGGCGACGCCCTCGGCTCGCTGATCGCGATGACGTTTGCCCTGCGAGAGCTGGGCAAGGAGGCGACGATGTACCTCTTCGGCGAGGTGCCGATCCCGAAGGAGTATGAGTTCATGGACTTCACCGGCCTCGTCCGCGGTCCAAACCCGGATTCCTCCGACCTGGCCGTGGTGGCGCTTGACTGCGCCAATGAGCGGCGCCTCGGCCCCGAAACCGCTCTCCTCGAGAAGGCGAAGCTGGTCGTGGACATCGACCACCACCATGACAACACCCGCTTCGGGAAGGTGAATCTGATCGTCGGCCACGCGTCCTCGACCGGGGAGATCCTGGCCGACGTCTTCAAGGCGATCGGCGCCGAGCTCACCCCGCAGATCGCCGAGGCGCTCTATATCGCCGTGGTCACGGACACGGGCCGCTTCCAGTACGCGAACACGACCGCCAAGGCGCTGCGCCTCGCCGCCGAGCTCGTCGAGGCCGGAGCCGACGTCCATCGGGTCTTCCAGGGCGTGTACGAGAACGTCGCCTTCGCGAAGCTCAAGCTCGTGGCGCGCGCTCTCGAGAACGCCGAGGTGTTCGAAGGCGGCCGCGTCATCGTCTCGCACCTCGAGCGCGAGGACTTCGACGCCGCCGGCGCCGAGGAGCCGTACTCCGAGGGGATCATCGACTACCTGCGCGCGGTCGAGGGCGCCGAGCTCGCGGCGCTCATCCGCGAGCCGCCGACGGCGAACGGCCCCACGCACCGGATCAGCCTGCGGACGACCGAGGAAGACCTCGACGTGTCCGCGATCGCCCGCCTGAGCGGGGGCGGAGGGCACCGCCAGGCGGCGGGCTTTTCGAGCGAGGCGAGCATCGAGGAGATCACCGAGTTCATCCGCCGCGAGTTCCTCGCGCAGGTCAACGGCAAAGAGCCAAGCTAGGGTTGCGCCCCATGCAGGGGCTCGTCCTGGTCGACAAGCCGGCCGGCCCGTCGTCGTTCGCCGTGGTGAAGCGCCTGCGCTCGCACTATGGCGTCAAGGCAGGCCATGCAGGCACGCTCGACCCGCGCGCCAGCGGCCTTCTGCTCGTCCTCCTCGGGCCGGCGACGCGCCTCGCCCGGTACCTCGTCGGCCTCGACAAGCGCTACGAGACCGAGATCCGCCTCGGCCTGCGCACCTCGACCGGGGACGGGGAGGGGGAGGTCGTCGAGGAAACGGCCGTTGCTTCGCTCGAGGAGATCGAGGCGCTCGAGGGCGAGATCGAGCTCCGCGTTCCGCAGGCTTCGGCCGTCAAGATCGACGGTCAGCGTGCCTACAAGCTGCAGCGGCGCGGCGTCGCGGTCGAGATGCCCATGCGCCGCTCGACCATCCACGAGCTCCGCGTCGTCCGCTACGGGCCGCCACTCGTCTCCCTCGACCTCAGGGTCTCGAGCGGCACGTACATCCGCGCGATCGCCGACCACCTCGGCGGCCACTGCCGCACGATCAGACGAACCCAGGTCGGCCCGTTCCGCGTCGAGGACGCGGACGAGGAGCGGGTGCTGGCGCCGCTCGCTGCACTCGTGCAGCTCCCGGAACGAGAGCTGTCGGCCTCCGAGGTCGAGGACGTCCGCGCAGGTCGCACGATCACCGGGCAGGGTGAGGGCCCGGTCGCGCTCTGGGCCGGCGAAGCCCTCGTCGCGGTCGGCCAGGCACAGGGCGGAACGATTCGGCCAGAGACGGTGCTTCCCTCCGGATGAGACTCCTCAGAGGGGCGGATTTCCGGAATCTCTGGCTCGGCGAGACCGTGTCGCTCTTCGGCGATCAGGTCACCCTGATCGCCCTGCCGCTCGCGGCGGTCCTGGTCCTCGACGCGAACGCTGCCGAGATGGGCTACCTGACGGCGGCCGCGCTCCTCCCGCACCTCCTGTTCTCGATCCCGGCGGGAGCCTGGCTCGAGCGCGTGGAGCGG
>JAICVP010000126.1 GCA_025935275.1 Thermoleophilia bacterium | reverse complement strand
GTGGGCTTGCCGATCTCGCGCAACCGGTCGTGCATGTCCTTGAAGGCGCCGAACCACTTCCAGTACTCGCCCGGCTTGCCCAGGTAGTCCTCGCTCCAGGACTTCAGGTCGGCACCGACGCAAAAGGCCCGTCCCGCGCCCGTCACGACGACGACGCGGATGTCGTCGTCCCAGGAGGCGTCCTCGCAGGCGCGTGCGATTTCTCGCAGCATGCGGAAGTCGAAGGCGTTCAGGATCTCGGGACGGTTGAGCGTGATCGTGGCACGCGGCGGCGCCTTCTCGTAGACGATCGCCTCGAACCCGAGCTCGGCCGGGTCGCGCGGTGCGGGCCGGTCCGGCTCGCTCACCCGTCGACCTCGGCGAAGTGGACCTGGAACGGGATGCCCATCGCGTGCGCATCCTCCCCCGACGCGTTGAACTCCGGAGCCCGCGTGCCTTCCTTGAACGCGTCCATGTCCTCGAACTCGAACTCCGCGTAGTAGGCGAACGACGGCTCGGCGAACGGGTTGCCGAAGACCTTTCCGTGCCGGAACGTCGCGCGCGGCACCTTGCTCGCGAAGTCGGCGACGTGGCGCGCGTAGCGCTCGGCGTCCGGCTCGCGCTCGTACGTGACCATCACTCTGACCATGGGACTCCTTCGTGGGCGGACTAGCGCCTGCGAAGGATTCCCGATTCTTGGGCGATACGCGATGCGATGTAGACCGGGATCGCCGACAGCAGGATCAACGAGACCGCGACGACGTTCACGATCGGCAGCTGATTGGGGCGCGAGAGGTTCTGGAGGATCCAGAGCGGAACGGTCTGGACCGCGCCCGCTGTGAACGTGGTCACGATCACTTCGTCGAAGGAGAGCGCGAACGCGAGGAGGCCGCCGGCGAGGAGCGCCGTCTTCGTCAGCGGCAAGGTGATGTAGCGGAAGGTCTGCCACGTGTCCGCCCCGAGGTCGCCGGATGCCTCCTCGATCGACCCGGCCGAGCGGCGCAGGCGTGCGAGCACGTTGTTGTACATGACGACGATGCAGAAGGTCGCATGGCCGACGATGATCGTGAACATCCCGAAGCTGACTCCGAACGGCTCGAAGACCGTGCGGAAGGTCGCGTTCAGCGCCATCCCGGTGACGATTCCCGGCAGGGCGATCGGGAGAATGACGAGGAACGAGATCGTCTCCCGGCCGAAGAAGCGATAGCGGTTCACGGCGAGCGCGGCCAGCGTCCCGAGCACCATTGCGATCAAAGTGGCACCGAGGGCCGCCTCGACCGAGCGAAGCACCGCGTCGCGGACGCCCGGGTTGTGGAACGCCTTTTGCCACCAGCTCAGGGTCAGGCCGCTGATCGGCCAGGTCTGGATCCGCTTCTGGTTGAAGGCGTAGAGCGCGATGACCGCGAGCGGGAGGTAGAGGAACGCCAGGGTGAACCCCGTGGCCAGTCGCAGCGCGATGCGGGCGGATCGCGTTTCCATCAGAGCGACTCGAATGCGCCCAGCCTCTTCGCGAGCAAGAGGTAGGCGATCATGATCAGGACGGGGACGGTGGCGAACGCGGCGGCGAGGGGGAGGTTGTTGGCGACGCCGACGTTCGCATAGACGACGTTGCCGATGAACTGGACGCTCGAGACGAGGTTCGGAGTGATGAAATCGCCGAGCGTGAGCGAGAAGGTGAAGATCGAGCCCGCCACGACCGCGGGCAGAGCGAGCGGGAGGACGATGGTGCGGAAGGTGCGCCCCGCGCGCGCCCCGAGGTCTCCGGACGCTTCGAGCAGCGAGTCGGGGATCCGCTCGAGCCCGGCGTAGAGCGGGAGGATCATGTACGGCAACCAGAGGTAGCTGAAGACGAGCCACATGGCGATCTCGCCGAACCCCGGGCCGTGGAGCCCGAACGGCCCGAGCGCCCAGTTCAGGATCCCGTCCTCCTGGAGGATCACGCGCCAGGCGTAGACCTTCACGAGGTAGCTCGACCAGAGCGGCATGAGGATCAGCACGACGAGCAGATTGCGGACGCGCGGCGTGGCGACCCGGGCCATGTAGTAGGCGATCGGGAACGCGAGGATCGCGTCGGTGATCGTGACCGCAGCGGCGATCTTGACCGTGCGGATCGTGATCTCGCGATAGACAGGGTTGTCGAGCAGGGTCTGGAAGTTCTGCAGCCCGGGGTCCTTGACGATGTCGGCCGTGAAGGGGTCGAGCCGCCAGAACGCGGCCAGGAAGAGCACGGCCAGCGAGCCCAGGTAGGCGATGACGAGCCACCCGAGCGGAGTCGCCAGGAGCAGCGAGAGCTGCACCCGCGGGTGGCGGTAGAGGAACGCGGCGAACCGCCGCCCCGGCGACCTCCGGGGCGGCGGCTGCGTATACGTGACCGAAGCCAAGGGCTAGCCCTTGATTTCAGTCCAGGCTTGCGTCCATTCGGAGTAGTCCTTGCAGACCTCGCCGCGGTCGTCCAGGCAGTCCCTCTGCGGCGTCGTCCAGTACCAGACCTGGTCGAAGTAGGCCTGGTCGTCCGCGTGGTAGATCTCGCACGTCTTCGGGTCCGCGGTCTCCGCACAGGACTTCGCGTTCGCGGGGGCCTCTCCGAACCACTCCGCGACCTGCGCGTTCGCCTCGGGCGAGACAATCCAGTCCATCCACATGTACATGCAGTTCGGATGCTTGGCCTTGGACGAGATCATCCACGTGTCCGACCAGCCGGTTGCGCCCTCCTTCGGGAGGATCGCCTTGACGGGCACCTTGTCGGCCTCGAGCAGGTTCGTAATCACCTGCCAGGTCGTGCCGAGCACGCTGTTCCCGCCCGCGAAGGCCGCTTGCTCCTTCGTGTAGTCGGACCAGTACTCGCCGATGAGCGTGCGCTGCTGCTTGAGCAGGTCGACGGCCGCGTTGAACTGGTCGTCGTCGAGCTCGTAGGGGTTCGTGATGCCCAGCGACGGCTGGGTCTTCATCAGGTACAGCGCCGCGTCCGCGATGTAGATCGGGCTGTCGTACGCGGTGATCTTGCCCTTGTAGGGCGAGTTCGGGTCGAAGACCGCGCCCCAGCTGTCCGGCTCCGGGTTGACGTCGTCGGTGCGCCACATGAGCAGGTTCGCCCCACGGCCGTGCGGGATTCCGTAGTGCACGCCGTCGACGGTGTTGTGCGGCTGGTCCTTCAGTCCCGGGAAGATGTCCGCATAGTTCGGGACGAGATCGACGTTCACGGGCGCGACATCGCCCGCCGCGATGAGCCGGAGGGTGGCGTCGCCCGATGCGGACACGCCGTCGAAGTTCCCGGTCTTCATCAGCGTGACCATCTCGTCGGAGGTGTTGCCGATCGTGACGTTCACCTGGCAACCGGTCTTCTCCTCGAAGGGAGTGACCCAGTCAACCGACGGGTCGGTCGAGCCGTCCTCGACGTAGCCCGCCCAGGCGATCAGGTTGACCTCGCCCTCGCCCTCGCCGACCGACGTGGGCATCCCGCTCGTGTCGCCGGATGCACCGGTGCCTCCGGAGCTGCTCGAGTCATCGCCGCCACAGCCGGCCGCCACGAACGCGAGCGCTCCGACCAGCAGCGCCGCCACGAGCAGCAGGAACCGCTTCCTCATTCGTCCTCCTCCATTTGCCCCCGTTCACCGATTTCGTATGTCTGCTCTGGACGCCACTCGAGGCGCACCTGGGCACCCCGTGCCTCGAGGACGTCCTGCGACGACGTCTCGAGGTTCTGCCTGACCACCGTGAGCTGACCGCCGGCCTCGAGGTCGACGATGTAGCGGGTGACCATGCCGACGTAGACCACGTCGCGGACCTGTCCGCTTTCGACGTGGGCGCCGGCGTACGGCTCCTCGCCCTGTTCGAGGATCCGAATCTTTTCGGGCCGGACGACGAAGCGCTGCCCCTCGCGCTCGAGCACGTTCGAGACGCCGACGAAGCCGGCGACGAACTCGGTCGCGGGGCGCTCGTACACGTCGGCCGGGGCGGCGATCTGCTCGATGAGCCCGTTGTTGAAGACCGCGAGGCGGTCGCTCATAGTCAGCGCCTCCTCCTGGTCGTGGGTCACGTAGACGAACGTGATCCCGACCTCCTGCTGGATCCGCTTCAGCTCGATCTGCATCTCCTCGCGGAGCTTCAGGTCGAGGGCGCCGAGCGGCTCGTCGAGGAGGAGGACGCGCGGCCGGTTAACGATCGCCCGCGCCAACGCGACCCGCTGGCGCTGGCCCCCGGACAGCTGGCTGGGCTTGCGCTTCCCGTAACCCGGAAGGCGCACCATCTGCAGCGCCTCCTCGGCCCGGGAGCGGCGCTCCTGCTTGCCGACCCCCTTGACCTTGAGCCCGTACTCGACATTCTCCGAGATCGACATGTGCGGAAAGAGCGCGTAGTCCTGGAAGACCGTGTTCACATCGCGGTCGAAGGGAGCCTTGTTCGTCACGTCCACGTCGGCGAGCCACACCGTCCCGTCGTCCGGCCGCTCGAACCCCGCGATGATGCGGAGGAGCGTCGTCTTCCCGGAGCCCGAGGGGCCGAGCAACGAGAAGAACTCGCCCTGGTCGATCTCGAGGTCGACGCCGTCGACGGCGACAACGTCGCCAAAGCTCTTTCGCACTCCCTCCAGGCGGACGTCGGCCGCCGGCTGAGGCGCGTCCTCGCCTGCTTCGCTAGGTCGCTCTCGTGCCTGCGTCGACAAGGGCTTCCTCCAGGAGCTCGAGGCCTCGGTCGAGATCCTCGTCGGATACGACGAGCGGGACGAGAATTCGGATGACGTTGCCGTAGAGGCCGCACGAGAGGAGGATGAGCCCGCGCTCGCGCGCGGCCGCAGTCGTCGCGCTCGCCAGCGCGCTCGCCGGAGTCTTCGTCCCGCGGTCCTCGACGAGCTCGAGCGCCAGCATCGGGCCGATGCCACGGACCTCGCCGACGAAGTCCACGCGTTCCCGGATCGCCTCGAGCCCCACGCGCAGGCGCTCGCCGATCTCGTCGGCGCGCCGGCGGAAGCCCTCGCTCGAGACCTCGTCGAGCACGGCGAGAGCTGCGGCGCAGGCGAGCGGGTTGCCGCCGAAAGTGCCCCCGAGGCCGCCGGCGGGCACGGCATCCACGATCTCCGCGCGTCCCGTCACACCCGCGAGCGGAAGTCCGCCGCCGAGCGACTTGCCGGAGACCAGCAGGTCGGGCTCGACGCCGTAGTGCTCGATCGCCCACACCGGCCCGGTGCGGCCGACTCCGGCCTGCACCTCGTCGTCCACGTAGAGGATCCCGTACCGCTGGCAGAGCTCCTGCAGCCGGGGCGGGAAGTCGAGCGGCATGTCCACGAACCCGCCCTCGCCCTGCACGGGCTCCAGCACCACGCAGGCGACCGACTGCGGGTCGACGTCGGCCTTGAAGAGCACCTCCAGCTCGTGGATCGCATCGTCGGTCGTCACACCCCGGTACGGATACGGCGCCGGTGCGCGGTAGACCTCGGGCGCGAACGGCCCGAACCCCCGCTTGTACGGGACGACCTTGCTCGTCATCGTCATGGTCAGGAGCGTGCGGCCGTGGAAGGCCCGGTCGAAGACGACGACCGCGGGCCGGCCGGTGGCGGCACGCGCGATCTTGACCGCGTTCTCGACGGCCTCCGCGCCCGAGTTCAGCAGGATGCTCTTCTGCTGCTCGCCGCGGCACGGCGAGAGCTCGGCGAGCCGGCGACACACCTCCACGTACGGCTCGTACATCCCGACCATGAAGCACTGGTGGAGATAGCGGTCGGCCTGCTCGTGGATCGCGGAGACGACCGCGGGGAGCCCGTGGCCGGTGTTCTGGCAGCCGAGCCCGCCGGCGAAGTCGATGTAGGTGTTGCCGTCGACGTCCTCGATGCGAGCGCCCTCGGCCCGCGCGACGACGAGGGGCGGCGTGGACACGCCGGCGGCGACGTAGCGCTCCCGCGCGTCGAGAACCTTCTCGGTCGCGTTCCGCTCTTGCAGCGACATTCGCGAAGTTTACAACTGCTGGAAATCGCTTTCTTCGTCCGCCGTGGCGGAAAAGACGCGGTTATGCTCGCCGCCGTGTCCGCGAGCGGCGTCGCCATCTTCCTCTCGCTCGTGGCCGGAGTGGCCGGATCGATTCAGGTCGCGGTCAGCGGCGCGTTCGGCAAGCGCATCGGCGTCCTCGAGGCGACGGC
>JAICVP010000045.1 GCA_025935275.1 Thermoleophilia bacterium | reverse complement strand
GGTCCTCTTTAGCCCGGAAGTGGGGTCGCCTCGGCGAGGTCGTACCAGAGCGTTTCGCCAGAATCTCGACTCGGCGCTCAAGTATCGGCGGGCGCGGCCGATGGAGTGTCACTGAGGACGCAAAATCCTCCTGCGGCTCGGGGAATGACCGCCAGCATGTCCCGAATCTGCAGACGAGCGGCGGCCCGCCGGCCGCCGCTCCTCCTTTAAGCGTCGGTTCGCTACCCTGTGCCCGTCGGGCGCAGTCGTCTAGTGGCCTAGGACGCCGCCCTCTCACGGCGGTAGCACGGGTTCGAATCCCGTATGCGCCTTCCTCCAGAGAAGCCCCGCTCTTGCGGGGTTTTCTGTCTGCGGCTTCCTCTGAGGGCGGATACACGAAACCGCGCCAGGAGAGGCGACCCGGGCTCAACACTTTCGCAGCGTAGCCACTGGACCTAAGCGAGTGGACTCTTGTCAGAGGGTCGCGTAGGACCACCTAGGTGGCTAGCTCGACGGCTTCGATTCCGCGAGATGCGACAAAGCGCAGCGAGTCGCGTTCCCGGGTGTGGGGGTTGCTCAGCGGGGAGGCGTTTCTAATCATGATCCTCTCCGTCTGGGCCTTTGCCGTCCTGCGCTTTCTTCCGCAAGAGATTGTCCAAGACAGTTGGACCAATCTCGCCGCTGGGCGGGAGATCGCCGAGCACGGTCTCCCTCGGACTGAGACCCTGACCGTTTGGGCGAGTGGCGAGCGCTGGATCGATCAGCAGTGGCTTGCACAGCTGCTCTTTTATGGCGCATTCGTCGTCGGCGGCCTCAAGGCTGCTCTCCTCGCTCACGCGACGGCCGTCATCGGAGCGTTTGTACTGGGGGCCGTCTTCGCTCGCCGGCTGGGTGCCAGTACTCAGTGCGTGGCACTCACCGTTGGTGTCTGCATGTTCATCGCCCCCTGGGGTGCGCAGATGCGGGCTCAGAGCTTGGCGCTCCCGTTCTTCGTCGGCGTCTACGGACTGCTCGCCTCCGACAGTCACCGACCCTCGCGAAGCGTGTTCCTGGCACTTCCGCTTCTCATCGTGTGGGGCAATCTGCACGGATCGGCAGCGCTCGGTGCGCTTCTCGTGGCCGGCTACGGCGTGTTGCTTGCCGTCAAACGCGACCGCCTTCTGAGTGGTGTCGGTCTCGTCATCGCTGCTCCGCTCTGCCTGCTCGTCTCTCCATACGGCACCGACCTGCCCGCCTACTACAGGCTCATGCTGCTCGATCCACCCTTCGCCAAGTATGTGGAGGAGTGGCAGCCGACGACGCTGCGACCGACCACGTTGCCGTTCTTCCTCGCGCTGTTCGCTCTGTTCGTGCTCGTGGCGCGGCATGGCCTCGTTCTTTCTGCCTTTGAGCGTTGCGCGCTTCCGGCGCTCGCGCTTCTCGGCTTTCTTGCGTCTAGAAACATCGTGTGGTTCTCGCTGGCCCTGCTTATCTCGTCGCCAATTCTTCTCGACGCCGCCGGACTGGCTTCGCATAACAAGAGCCAGCGCTACGTTCGAACGAATCGCATCCTTGCCCTGGCAGCAATCTGCGTTGTCTGTCTGTTTGCAGTCAACGTTCTAACGCGGACAAGCGCGACGTTCGAACCCAATTGGTCGTCTCGGGGGGCCGAGGTTGTGTCCGCCGAGGTGGCTCGCGACCCGGCGCTCCGCGTCTTTCCCGATTCGCGAACGGCAGATTGGCTCCTGTGGAAAGAGCCGAAGCTCGCCGGTCGCTTGGCCTACGACGTCCGATTCGAGCTCAACACGGAATCGGAGCTCAACGATCTGTTCGCCTTCTTTGGGCAAGCCGATCCTGACTGGCGGCGCGCGTCGGATGGTTATGGGCTCCTCGTCTTCGAGAACACACCGGAACGAGCCTCGCTCGCAGAGTCGCTTTTGAACGACTCAGCGATGTCGCTCGTATTCAAGGATCGCAGCGTCCTCATCTTGAGGCGCGACTAGATCGTTGCCAGACCGACTCCTCGAGCTTGAAAGTCTTCGCGGCATTGCCGCGACGAGCATCCTGGTCTTCCACTGCTGGTTGTTTACTTCTCACGGCGTCTTCAACTGGGGTCTCGGCCCGCTGACAGTCTTCATGCAGCCCCTGCAGTCTGGTGTGACGCTCTTCTTTGTTCTTTCTGGATTTCTTCTCTATCGCCCGATCGTGCATGCCGTCGTGGAAGGACGCCCGCGGCAAAGCGCGACGACGTACCTACGAAATCGAGCGCTTCGAATCTTGCCGGCGTACTGGTTCGTGCTCTTGGTCAGCGGGTTCGTTCTTCAGAGCGCGACAACGGACGCCACCAGCAGCGGAATCATCCCGGGGACGCTAACGGACCCACGGAGCCTCGCCTCTAACCTGCTGCTCGTGCAGACCTATCACCCGAGCACTATCTGGACAGGAGTCCTGCCAGCGTGGTCACTTACCGTTGAACTGGCGTTCTACCTGTGCATTCCTCTCCTCGCTCTGCTGGCGGCGGGGCTTATCCGTCACCGAAGCGTCGCGTGGGCAGTGTTCGCGCCGATGGCCCTATTGCTCCTTTTCGGTGTCACTGGGAAAACGCTCGTCACCGTTTTATCGGACGGACCAGAACGCAGCCAGGGAGCAGATTGGCACGCCGTCCTGGACCGAAGCCTCTTGACTCACGCCGATCTCTTCGCGTTTGGGATGGCGGCTGCAGTCGCGTTGGTTCTCTGGAACCGCCGCCCCGATGGGCCACCCAAGTTCATCGGCGGCGCTTCGACCGGGCGCTTTCTCGGTTACCTGGGCTTGCCGACCTTGATTGTGGGCTACTACCTCATTCCGCCTTATCTGTACGACTCTCTCGTGGCGTTCTTTGCTGCTGTGCTTCTCCTCCGCCTGCTTTCAAAGAGCCGGGATGGCACGAAGCCGGGTCTTCTGACCGACCGTCGAGCCGTCGCGTGGGGGCGAGTGTCGTACAGCGTCTTCCTGTGGAACTGGCCAGTTCTGAGCTTCCTTGCCGTGCAGGGCCTGCTTGCATCGGGGAGTGGCCCTCTACCGTTCCTTCGCAACCTGATCGTGGCGTCCGCCCTCGTCGGCGCCCTGTCGTTTTTCACGTATCGATTCATCGAGGCCCCGGCTCTCACGCTGAAAGGGCGCGGTTCCCAGCTCCGAGAAGGGACTGCCCGGCCCGCTCGCGCGTCTGCGTGACGCGGTCGCGCCTCCGCTTCGCGTCCTAATCGCGGATCATCATCGTCCTCGCGCAACAAGGGTTCGCATCCCGTATGCGCCTTCTCCAGAAGCCCCGCTCTTGAGGGGTTTTCTGTCTGCGGCCTCCTGTGATTGACCTGCAGCGGTCGACCGTAGTACGGTCGGCCTCTCGAACGGGAGGACGAAGCATGCGCAAGCCTCGGATGGTCTGGATTGCGGCCTTGCTGGCGAGCGTCGTTCCAGCTGGAGGGTGTGGCGGCGACACCGATTCCGGGGCCGCACCGACAACGAGCCAGGAAGCGGCGGCTTCATCGACTCAGACCGCAATCCCGGGGTTGACGGGATCGTGGCACCGAGCGCAGACCTGCGAGGAGATGCTTGCGGCATTCGAGGAAGCGGGGCTTGCCGAGTCCCAGCGGGGATGGCTCCAGGGGAACTTCTACAGTGGCAAGTCCGGGCCGAAGAAAGGCGACCCATGCGTCGGCGCTGAGGGGCCATTGGAGCACGACCACTTCTTCACGGCCGATGGCGCGTTCGGATCGCATGACCAGAACGGCGAAGAAGTCGACGGTGGGGACTTCGAGGTGGTCGACGATGACACCGTGAGTTTCCCGTCGCATGCCGAAGAGTTCGGTTACGACGGCGACCTCGTCGTCGACTACACGGTGAGCGGGGACACTGTGACGTTCGTAGTCGCTCTGCCCGACTCATGCCTAGACGCGTGCGCAGATGCTTACGCATGGGCACTGTCCGCCTTCGCCTCGGGCCCGTGGGAGCGCGGAGAGGTGCCCGCGTAGCCGGAGTCGGCAAGACGCAACGGGTCGAATCCCGTTTGCGCCTCCTCAGCCTGACTTCAGGCCTCTGCCGGTGAGCTGCGCGCGCGGCGCGGCAACCGCAACCGGTGGCGGCGGGCGGGCGGCGCTCCGATCACCGAGACGACGGTTTGCGCCAGGTGCGGGCAGCCGACTCTGGGGAATGCATCCCGCCGGTGCCGGTGGAGAACGAGGAAGAGATCGCCGGCGGGCGCGTCCTCGTAGACGCGAGCCAGGCGCAGGCGGTCGATCGCCTCGAGCGTCGGCAGGTAGATCGACTCGTACCAGTCGTCTGCGATCTCCGCGTCCGAGAGCACGCGGTCGAATCCCTTCATCCGGTGGTAGCCGTGCACCTGCACGTTCTCGAGCAGTTCGAGGTAATGCGCCGGGCGACCGACGGGAATGCGCGCGCCCGGACGCGCTTCGGCCAGGCCGCTGTCCTCGAGGAAGATCCGCTCCAGCTGCCCCAGGACGACGTCGAGCATGTCGGCTCCCTCCGGGAGCGGCACGCGCGCGATGAGCTCGGTGACGTCAGCGTCGATCATCTGCGCGCCGGAGCGCCGGGCGAGCGCGGCCCGGTGATGGCCGTCGATCACGAAGTAGCTCTCCCCGAGCTTGACCGTCACGATCGGAGGGAAGGCGCCCTCGGCGAACGCCTCCTGGAGCGAGCGCATCCGGTCGCGGCTAAAAGCATGCAGCGGGCGGAAGTCCCGTGTGAATGCACCGGCGCGCCCGTCGGTCCCGACGAGGGCGTCGAGGGGTATCTCACGGACGCCCAGATACCGGCGCCCGAACGGCTTCAGTCTTTCCTCGACCTCGTCGAGCTCGAGGAGTCGTTCGCCACGCCGCTTCCTCAACTTCTTCATGCTTCCAGGCTACTCCTGGACTCCGCCGCGGGGTAGTGCTCCCGCCGAGCGGGGTTTAGGCTGCACTGCAATTTCAACTCAGGGGGAGGGCACGCAACGGCGGACCTCGTCCACGGCGGACTCACCATGGATCCGGCAGCGGTTCGCGAGATCCTGCGGGAAACCGCCACCGACACGGAGTGCCCGACTCCGCCCCTCGTCGACTACACGCTCGTCGGGCGGCCGGCCAGCTGGAACGCATTCTGTGAAGGGACCGCCGAGTACAACGGCTTCTACGGCGACGGGATCGTGAATGCCCTCGCCGCCGTCGGCGGCTAGCCCGAATCCGAAGCAGACTCAGAAGGCCGCCCCAGGGGCGGCCTTCTGACGTTCGTGGCGCGACTCCGTCGGCCCGGGCGCCCGCTACATTCAGTCCGTGGACGACGTCAGGGGCTTTCTCGACGCCTGCCAGGCGTTTTTCGACACGATCACGTCGGTCGCGTTCTGGCCGCTCTTCCTGGCTATCTCGCTGCACGTCCTCAAGCTGCTCTTGCGGGGACGCGCCTGGCAGAACATCCTGCGCGCCTCGTATCCGGGCACGCGCGTGCCGTACTGGGGCGTCTTCGGCTCCTACATGGCCGGCGTGGGCGTCAATTCGATCGCGCCCGCACGCGGCGGCGACGTGGTGAAGCTCTACCTCGCCAAGCGGCAGGTGAAGGAGTCGAGTTACCCGACCCTCGCCTCGAGCCTCGTCGTCGAGACGATCTTCGACTTCGTGGTCGCGTCAATCCTCTTCATCTGGGCGATCAAGATGGGAATCCTCCCGGGAATCCCTGACCTCCCCGCTCTCCCAGCGTTTGACTGGGCTTTCGTCATCCGCCATCCCGTCATCGCCGCGTTCATCGGCTGCGTTCTGATCGGCCTGGCCGTCATCGGAATCACCTGGGCGTCACGACACGTGCTCGAGTTCAGGGTGAAGCTGGCGCAGGGCTTCGCGATCCTCCGCGACCGTCGCGCGTTCCTCACCGGCGTGGTGACGTGGCAGGCGGCGAGCTGGCTCGCGCGCGGTGCCGCGGTGTACTTCTTCCTGGAGGCGTTCCACATCCCCGCGAGCGTGTCGGCCACGGTGACCGTCCTCGTGGTGCAGGGCCTCTCGACGCTTCTCCCCTTCACCCCCGGAGGAGCAGGAACGCAGCAGGCCGTCCTCGTGTTCGCCTTCAGCGGCACCGCGGCGGCGAGCACCGTCCTCGGCTTCAGCGTGGGCATGCAGCTCGTGACGACCGCGGTGAACGTCCTTCTCGGGTTCGGCGCGATCGCGATCATGCTCCGCACGCTCCGCTGGCGGCAGCACGTCATGGCGGACAAGGAGCTCGAGGACGCCACGGACGCCTCGGACGAACCGGACGAACCGCCCGCCGGCGAGCCGGCCACGCAGCCCTCGCGCTCCGTTCTTCCCGGCTGAGCGAACGGCGTATGATGGCGGGGCGCATGGAACCATCCGTTCGGAGCGGCGGACGGCAGACGTACTCGGCTGCAGTCACGGATCTCTGGGAGCGCGTCGGGACGGCTTTGACCCGCCTCGAACGCATCGCCGAGACTCCCGCGGACGTGCTCGTGGACGAGCACTCGGACGAGCTCCCGGTCCTCCAGTACTCGCTCCACGCGGGTGCCGAGCTCGCGGTCGGGATCGAGCCGCCGCCGACGGCCGAGGATCTCCACGAGGAGCTGGTTGCCGCTCTGGCCGAGGCTCGCGATGCGACCGCCGAGATCGCCTATGCAGTCGAGATCGACGAGGCCGACGGGGTTGCGCCCCTGCTCCCGGAGTGGCGCGGCTCTCTCTTCCGCGTCCGACTCGCCCGCCTGCGCGCGCTCGAGCGGACGAACGCGCTCGCGGCGGAGGTGCCCGCCGCACCGCCGGAGAGTCGCAAGGCCGAGCACCAGGGCGCATCGTGGACTGCGATCGTCGCCACCGTGCTCATCCTCGGAGGCGCCTTCCTCTTCACGGCCGGCGCGGTGCTCGTTGCCTGGCCGGTGTGGGCCGCCGGGCTCGCACTCTTCGCCGGCGGCTTCATCCTCTATCGTCCCTAGCCGCTCTGGGCGGCGGGCTCCCGCCGGGCAGGAGACTTCGCTCGCAGCCCCTCGCCGTACCACTCGTACTGTCTCGGGCCTGCTCGCTTGTCTCCGTTTGCGAGCGCCGGCCCCAGAGCGGCTAGAAACCTCCGGCCGCGGCGTCGAGCCGCGCGAGCGTCTCCTCTCGCCCGAGGAGCTCGATCGACTCGAAGAGCCCGGGTGAGATCTTCGAGCCCGTGACCGCCGCGCGGATGGGCTGAAACGCCTGCCGCGGCTTGAGCCCCTGGCGCTCCGCCAGCTCCCGGAGCGAGCCTTCGACCCGCTCGGAGTCGAAGGGCTCGAGGTCGGCGAGCACCGACCGGGCTTCGGCGAGCAGCGGGCCCGAGCCGTCCAGGAGGGCCGGATCCGGCGCCACGCGGTCGAAGAAGAACCCCGCGAACGCCGGGAACTCGCCGAGGGTCCCTATCTTCTCCTGCACGAGCGGCGCGGCCTTCTTGACGAGACCCTCGTCCCATTCGTAGCCCTGCTCGCGGAGCCAGGCGAGGAGCGCGTCCGCGTACTCCTCCGGCGAGAGCGCGCGCAGATAGAGCCCGTTCAGGTGGTTGAGCTTGTCGTAGTCGAAGACCGCCGGGCTCGCGCCCACCCGCTCGAGGGTGAAGAGGCGGACGAGGTCGTCGCGGCTGAAGATCTCGGTCCGGTCGTCGTAGCTCCACCCCAGCAGAGCGAGGTAGTTGAGGAGCGCCGGCGCGTAGTAGCCCGCCGTCCTGAACTCCTCCACGGAGACGGCGCCGTGGCGCTTGGACAGCTTCTTCCCGTCGGGCCCGTAGATGTTGCCGAGGTGAGCGTACTCGGGCAGCGGTGCGCCCAGCGCCTCGAGCACGCGGATCTGCTTCGGCGTGTTCGAGATGTGATCCTCGCCGCGGATCACGTGCGTGATGCCGTCGAGCCAGTCCTCCACGGGCGAGGCGAAGTTGTAGGTCGGACGCCCGTCGGCCCGCACCGCGACGAGGTCTTCGAGCTTCTCGCTCGGAACCTCGATATGCCCGCGAACGAGGTCTTCCCAGGAGGTCGAGCCTTCGTCCGGCATGCGGATCCTGATCGCGCCTTCGTCCTCGTAGGCCTTCCCTTCGGCGACGAGGCGCTCCGCCTCTTCCTTGCACCGCTCCATGCGGTCGAGCTGGTAGGTGACCTCGCCGTCCCAGTCGAGGCCGAGCCACCGGAGCGACTCCATGATCTGCTCGGAAGCCTCGGCGACCTCACGGCTCGTGTCCGTGTTCTCGATCCGGAGCCGGAACTCCCCGCCCTCGTGGCGGGCGTAGAGCCAGTTGAAGAGCGCCGTGTGGACTCCTCCGATGTGCAGGAACCCCGTCGGGCTGGGGGCGAAGCGGACTACCGGTGGCACGCGGCTATGGTAGTCGGGTGATCCCGGGCGCCCATCTTTCGACCTCAGGCGGGATCCACACGGCGATCGACCGGGCCGAGGCAATCGGCAGCGAGTCGCTCCAGATCTTCACGCAGAGCCCGCGCACCTGGCGGCCGACGAACCACGATCCGGCGAACTTCGAGCGCTTCAAGGAGCGGCGCGCAGAAGCCGGCATCCAGGGCGTCGTCTGCCACGCCCTCTACCTGCTGAACCTGGCCAGCCCCGATGCAGAGATCTACGAGAAATCGGTGACGACGCTCATGAACACCATGGATGTCGCGTGCGCGATCGAGGCCGACGGCGTCATCTTCCACGTCGGGTCGCACCTGGGTGCGGGCTTCGAGGCGGGGCTCGAGCATGTCGTTCCCGCGCTCGAACGAGCGCTGGACCGGTGCTCGGACACGACCTGGCTCCTGATCGAGAACTCCGCGGGCGCCGGCGGGACGATCGGCCGTTCCGTCGACGAGCTCGCGGTCCTGGTCGACCAGCTGGGCGGGCATCCGCGGCTCGGCATCTGCCTCGACTCCTGCCACCTGTGGGTCTCCGGTGTGGACGTGACCGACCAGGCGTCCCTCAGCGATTGCATCGACGAGGTCGAGCGGCGCATCGGTCTCGACCGGCTGCGCGCGCTGCACGTAAACGACGCCGCTGCGCCGCTCGGTTCGAACCGGGACCGGCACGCGAACCTCGGCGAGGGCGAGATCGGCGACGGCATGAGCGTCTTCCTCGGCCACCCGAAGCTGCAGGGCTTGCCGACCATCCTCGAGGTCCCGGGCCCGGACGGCCACGGACCGGACGCGAACGAGATCCAGAAGCTCCGCGACCTCCACGGCCGCGGACTGAAGGCCGCTAGGCCTGGTCCTCGGAAGGCTGCTGCTCGACCACGCGGAAAGACGGCTTCCCGCGCGGGAGCTCGAAGAACTCGGGGTTGAGGCACCCGAGATCGTCGGCGCGGTGCTCGTAGCACGCGGCGACCTCGGCCTTGCACATCGGCAGCGGCTGGCGGACGGTCTTGACGGCTCCGAAGCCGCCCTTGCGCTTCTGCGCCTCCTGCAACGCGTCGAGGTCTATCTCGACGTCGTAGACCTTCTGCATGCAGCCGATGTACGTATGCCCCCACTCTTCGTACGCGTAGAGGAAGGGACAGGCGCGCGTGACGCATGCGGCCGGGTACACGACCTTGTCGCAGTGGACCCCGCAGCGGCGACATTCGGTCTCGTCCTGTGGCCGCAGGGGAAGCTCCTGAACGATCGGCAATCGCCGTTGCATTCAGTCTGAATTGTGGGTCAGGTTCTTACGTCTCGCAAGACTTGACACGTTGCGAAACCGTGTGTAGGCCCTCCGCCTTCTAGAGCTCGCCGCTGAGACGCCTGACGGCATTCAGCACGTCCATCGGCGTGAAGGCCTCGAAGTCGGGGTCGAGCCCTCGCTCATCGTCGTCGGCCCGGAACCAGAAGGCCTGGACGGTCGTCATTCCGACCTCCTTCGCGCCGCGCACGTCCTCGTAGCGGCGGTCCCCCACGAAGAGCGCGCGGCCGGGATCGACCCCGAGCCGCCCTAGAGCCTCTTGGAAGATCGCGGGGTGCGGCTTGCGCTTCCCCGTCTCGGACGAGAAGACGGCCACGTCGAGGCGCTCGCCCAGGCCCATCTGGGCGAGATCCCGATGCAGGAGCGCCGGCGGGTCGAAGGCGTTCGAGACGAGCCCCGTCTTGAGCCCCCGCTCGCGGAGGACGTCGAGGAGGGCGTGCGTCGAGTCGCCGATCAGCCTGGCCGGCTCCCAGGCCGCGTGCTCGGCTTCGAGAAAGCGCTCGAGCTCCACCTCGTCGACCTCGACCCCCAGGCTCCCGAGACAGTCGCGAACGAGCGCGGGGTATTCGATCTCCTCTAGGGAGCCCGGCTGCCAGAGAAGCGGCATGTAGCGCTCGCGGAACCGCTCCGCCGCAGCTACCGAGCCGGGCAGGCCTTCGCGCCCGATCGCCGCCAGCCCCGACTCCCACCCCGCCTCGAGGAGGGCGTCGTCGTACTCGAAGCGGAAGAGGGTGTCGCCCCAGTCGAAGAGAACCGCGTCGATCACGTGGAGGCGAACGTTAGGGTGCCTCGGCCGTGGTCCGCAAAATCCTGTTCGCGCTCCTGGGTCTGGGACCGCTCGTCGTCGTGCTCGACCACGCAGGCCTAGGGGAAATCCAGCTCTTCGTCCTCGCGGCCCTCGCGCTCATCCCGCTCGCCTGGCTGATCGGGGAGGCGACCGAGCACGCGGCCCACCACACGGGTCCCGGGATCGGCGGCTTCCTCAACGCGACCTTCGGCAACGCGCCCGAGCTCATCATCGCCCTCTTCGCCGTCCACGACGGGCTGACCGAGGTCGTGCGCGGGTCGCTCACGGGTAGCGTCGTCGGGAATCTCCTCCTGGTGCTCGGGTTCTCGCTGGCCTTCGGCGGCACCGGGGAGCTCGACCGCCGCTCGAGCATGGTCTCGCTCGGCCTGGTCGCGTTCGCGGTCCTCGTCTTCCTCATCCCGGCGATCCCGGGCTGGAGCGGAGACCCGGACCGCCACTCGCTTGCCGTTCTCTCCGTGCCGGTCTCCGTCGTGCTGCTCCTCGTCTATCTGGCAGTCACGTGGTACTCGCTTCGCCGCCACCGGCTGGCACACACCTCGGACGAGCCTTCGGACATGGCCGCCTGGTCGTTCAGGCTCTCGCTGCTCGTCCTCGGAGGGGCAACGGTCATCACGGCGCTCGTCGCCGAGATCCTCGTGGGATCTCTCGAGGCCTTCGCCGAGAGGGCGCACCTCAGCGACTTCTTCGTCGCCGCCGTGATCGTGGCCATCGTCGGCAACGCGGCGGAGCACGGAGGGGCAGTGGTGGTCGCATATCGCGGCAAGATCAAGCTCGCGGCCGAGATCGCGCTCGCCTCCGGCGCGCAGGTCGCCGTCTTCCTCATCCCTGCGGTCGCCCTGCTCTCCTGGCTGATCGAGCCGCTGGCGCTCTCCTTCCGGCAGGT
>JAICVP010000359.1 GCA_025935275.1 Thermoleophilia bacterium | reverse complement strand
GGCGCCGGCATGGTCGGGCTGGGCGCAGTCGCGGGCTGCCGGCTGCAGGGCGCCGAGCGCATCGTCTGCGTCGATCTCTCCGAGGAGCGCCTCGAGCTCGCCAGGGGCCAGGGCGCCACGGACACGCTCGTGGGCGGCCCCGACACCGTCGAGCGGATCGTCGAGATGACCGGAGGCTTCGGCGCCGACTACACGTTCGAGGCGACGGGAAACGTCGTCGTCATGCGCCAGGCCGTCGAATCCGCGCGGATGGGCTGGGGCCTCTGCACCGTGGCGGGAGTCGCCGGCAAGGGCGAGGTCCTCGAGGTTGTCCCCCGCTACCTGATCACCGGCCGCCGCGTCGCGGGCTCGTCGTTCGGCGGCGTCAAGGGTCGCGATCAGGTCCCGCAGTACGTCGACCGCGCACTCGCCGGTGAAATCGACGTCGGGGCGTTCGTCTCGCACCGGATCACGCTCGACGACGTCAACCGCGGGTTCGAGCTGATGGAGAACCAGGACGGCATCAGGAGCGTGATCGAGTTCGCATGATCGTCGAGCGCGTCGAGCACCCCGACTGGCTGTCCAACGCCTACCTCGTGGCCGAGGGCCCGGGCGGCCACGGCGTCTTCATCGACAGCAACGGGCTGACGGAGGCCCTGGAGAAGCGGGCCGAGCGCGACGACGTCACGATCACGCACGTTCTCTGCACGCACAGCCATCCGGATCATGTCGTTGCGATCGAGGAGCTCGCCGCTCGGCACGACGCGCCGCTGCTGGACTACTCGCAGCTCGCCGACGGCGAAGAGGTCGAGAGCGGAGGGGTCCGCATCAAAGCCCTGTACACGCCGGGCCACTGCGACGATCACGTCGCGTTCCTCGTCGACGAGAGCCACTGCTTCACGGCCGATGTCCTCTTCCGCGGGACCGTGGGCGGGACGTCCGCCGCCGACGGCGACCTCGCCAAGCTGAAGCACTCGATCCTCGACGTCCTCCTCGGTCTCGACGACGAGACCCGCGTCTTCCCCGGCCACAAGGAGGAGACCACGATTGGAGACGAGCGCCGCTCGAACCCGTTCATCCGCGCGTGGCTCGACGGCGAGGGGCTCGTCAGCGAGCCCTGCCGCGTGAACGGCGAGGACGCGACGCTCCTCCTCTGGGCACCGGACTACGACGGAGGCAACAAAGCACTCGTCAAGCTCGGCTCGGGCCTGGAGACGATCGTCGGCGGGTCGCGCGTCGAGCGGCGCTGAGGTTGACCGAGCAGGCGAAAGACGAGCAACCCAGCCGGCGCAGGCGCTTCACGTGGCGGCACGCACTCGGCGTCGGCGTTGCCATCGCCGTCGTCGTCGCGACGTTCGCGTTCATCCTCCCGAAGATCGCCGACTACCGGGATGTCTGGGGTGTCGTCAAAGGACTTTCGTGGAAGGACGCCGCGCTCCTGGCCGGCGCGGCGGTCCTCAACCTCGTGACGTTCGCGCCGCCCTGGATGGCGGCTCTGCCCGGACTTCGGTTCACGCAGGCGTTCGTAGTCACGCAGGCGTCGACCGCCTCGACCTACGTGGCCCCCGGAGGAGTTGCGGTGGGGATGGCCCTCTCCTTCGCGATGCTGCGGGCGTGGGGCTTCGTCAGCGCCGCGGTCGGCCTCGCCGTGGCAGTCACGGGCGTCTGGAACCAGCTCGCGATGCTCGCCTTCCCCACCCTCGCGCTGGTGCTCCTGACGTTCACGGGTGACGCACACACCGCGCTAGACACCGTCGCCTATCTCGGCCTCGCGATCTTCGTCGTCGCCATCACGGCCTTCGCTGCTGCGCTCAGCACTCCCAGGCTTGCTCGGGCAGTCGGTGACTTCGTTGCGCGCGCCGTTTCGTGGCT
>JAICVP010000301.1 GCA_025935275.1 Thermoleophilia bacterium | reverse complement strand
CTCGTCGCCTTCGCCCGCGCCCTTCTTGCCGACCCGCGGATCCTCGTCCTCGACGAGGCGACCTCGAGCGTCGACATCGGAACCGAGCGGCGAATCGAGCTCGCGCTGCGCACGCTCCTCTCCGGCCGGACGGCATTCATCATCGCCCACCGGCTCTCGACGATCCGAAACGCGGACCTGATCGTCGTCCTCGAGCACGGCCGCGTTGTCGAACAGGGGACCCACGAGGACCTCCTCCAGCGGGAGGGCCTCTACCTCTCCCTGTACGGCGACTGGGCGTCAGCCGCCGCCTGATCTACGCTACGGCGCGGATGCAGGCGGGCACGGTCATCCGCAAGGCCTGGGACATGTACAAGGCGCACTGGACGCACCTCGTCCCGATTGCGTTCGTCGTGTACGTCCTGATCTCGCTGCTCATCCTCCTGCTCACGTTGCTCGGCTGGTTCGGCGCCGTGATCGGCTTCTTCGTCAGCATCGCCGGGGTCTTCTGGCTTCAGGGCGCACTCGTTCTCGCGGTCGACGACGTCCGCGACGGCCGGGCAGACCTGTCGATCGGCGAGACGCTCGACCGGGTGACACCGCACATCGGCACGCTGGCGCTCGCCGGGCTCCTCGCCGGGCTCGCGATCACCATCGGCCTCCTCCTCCTGATCGTCCCAGGCCTCTTCCTGCTGACGATCTGGCTCCTGATCGTGCCGGCGATCATGCTGGAGAACCGCGGCGTGGCGGAGTCCTTCGGCCGCAGCCAGGAGCTTGTCCGCGGCTACGGCTGGTCGGTGTTCGGCGTCATCGTCTTGACGGTCCTGATCTTCATCGGCGTGGGGATCGTCTTCGGGATCTTCGAAGGCGTCGTCGACAACCGCTGGATCAGCTTCGTGCTCAACATCGTCCTGCAAAGCCTGACCGCGCCGTTCCTGGCTCTGGCCTGGACGACGACGTACTACGAGCTGAGGGATCTGAAGGGAGCGGAACCGACCGCAGCCGTCTAAGCTCGCGTTCGTGTCCGAGCTCGACAAGGAGACCCAGGAGCGGATCGAAGATCCGGTCTCCGAGCAGGCTGAGGAAGAGACCCGTCTGACGCCCGCCGAGGCGGTGGCGCAGATGCGGATCAAGGTGCCGACGCGGGCCAACCGCAAGCTCGCGTCCCTCCTCGAGCGCATCAACGAGGACGAGCAGGTGAAAGGCTGGTGGCACGTCTCCAACGTAAACGCGGTCAAGCGCCTCGAGATCAACGATCACTCGTGGGTGCATATTCAGATCGTCGCGAACATCGCGCTGAAGCTCCTGCGCCAGCTGACGAAGCACCATGTCGAGCCCGCGATGGTCGAGGACTACGGCATGAACCGCGACGACGCCGAGATCGTCGTCGTCCTCGGCGCCCTCCTCCACTGCATCGGCATGTCGGTGCACCGCGAAGGCCACGAGGACTGGAGCCTCTTCCTCGCCGAGCCGAAGATGCGCGAGCTCCTCGACGGGCTCTACGACGAGCCGGAGCGCACCGTCGTGATCGTGGAGGTGCTCGGCGCCATCACGAGCCACCGCGAAGACGGCAAGCCGCTCACCCTCGAGGCCGGCATCGTGCGCGTGGCCGACGCACTCGACATGGCCAAGGGCCGCTCGCGGATCCCCTTCGAGCACGGCCGGGTCTCGATCCACTCGCTGTCGGCGGCGGCGATCGACAGCGTGCACATCGGCGACGGCGAGAGCGCGCCGATCTCGATCGAGATCGAGATGAACAACTCCTCCGGCGTCTACCAGGTGGACGAGCTTCTGAAAGCAAAGCTGCGCGGCTCGGGCCTCGAGCCCTACGTGGAGGTCGTCGCCCGGATCGACACGGACGCCGAGAAGAGCCTCATCCCGCTGTACCGCCTCGAGCTCTGAGCGCAGGACGGCCGCTACAATGGCGTCGCCCTTGCGGGGTCGTCTAATGGTAGGACGCCTGACTCTGGATCAGGTAGTCAAGGTTCGAGTCCTTGCCCCGCAGCCTCACCGGAATGACGAAGGCCGCCCGGGAGAGCGGCCTTCGACGAGGAGAGGAACGACGCTTTGCGGCGGAGCGTCGGTCTCTTTCTTCCTCGGCAAAAGGCGCGGTCCTCTTTAGCCCGGAAGTGGGGTCGCCTCGGCGAGGTCGTACCAGAGCGTTTCGCCAGAATCTCGACTCGGCGCTCAAGTATCGGCGGGCGCGGCCGATGGAGTGTCACTGAGGACGCAAATCCTCCTGCGGCTCGGGGAATGACCGCCAGCATGTCCCGAATCTGCAGACGAGCGGCGGCCCGCCGGCCGCCGCTCCTCCTTTAAGCGTCGGTTCGCTACCCTGTGCCCGTCGGGCGCATTCGTCTAGTGGCCTAGGACGCCGCCCTCTCACGGCGGTAGCACGGGTTCGAATCCCGTATGCGCCTCCTAGCCCTGCCCGGATACGCGAAAATCGCATGGTTGCGTTAGTCAGGTATGCCGTAGATGCCCGAAAAGCGCGTCCGGTGCAGACCTCGGTGCAGACCTCCAAGAGTGACGCAAATCCCTGCCGACGACGCTGAAGGTCGTCTCGCTAGTTGTTGTCAAATGGAT
>JAICVP010000280.1 GCA_025935275.1 Thermoleophilia bacterium | reverse complement strand
TTGCCTCGACATCCAGGAAGCGCGAAACGGCCTCCCTGTCGATCGCGATCGGCCTGACCGTGATGCGGACGTCGGCGACGTTGCCCAGGCGGACATGGCTCCCGCCGGCCGTGTCGATGAGCAGGTTCTTCACGTCCGAGACGGTTTGGTGGGTCTCCGGGACTCCCTGCACGATCACCTGGAAGACCTTCTGGTCCTCGAAGACGCTGCCGACGAGGAGCCCCTGGACGAGCGTGGCCTCCGCGCGGCGTACGTCGCCAGGCTTGACTCCGGCCTCTCGTGCCTTGTCGATGTCGACCTCGATCTCAACGTTCGGCTGCTCGGTGGGCTGCCGGACGACCGGGTCGACGACGCCGTCGACGTCAGAGATGAGCGTCCGCACCTTGGCCGCCTCGCTGCGGAGGACGTCCAAGTCCTGCCCGTATACGCGGACGACGAGCGGCCGGTCGTCCCCGCTGAGCACGTCGAGGCCCTCGCCCGAAACGGTGTTCGTCCCGGTTCTGAGACCCCCGACGTCGCGGATCTTTTGATCCGAGTAGGCGACCACGCTGCTCTGTACGTCCTGCGTCTGGGCGAGCGCCTCCTCGATCGACGCGACGGTCGCGTCGTGATCGGCATCGGCGGCGAGCTTGACCCAGACCTCGCCGGAGTTCACATCGACGAGCTGGTCGCCACCGACTGCGCGCCCGACGGTCGCGGCGACGTTCTCGACCCCGGGCAGCGACCGCAGCTCGCGCGTCACGTCCGTCGCGATCTGCGTCATGCGCGGATTCGACGTTCCGGGGGGTGCCTCCAGGCGGACCAGTACGTCCTCGTCCTTGAAGGAGGGGATTGGCGACGCCTCGAGGAAGGGGAGCACCGCGAGCGCTGCGAGGCCCGCAATGCCGGCGGCCACGAGCACGACGCGAGACTTGCCCACGATGCGGGCGAGCCCCGTCCCGTACCGGGCTCCCGCCGCCTTCACGACGGGTGACTCGCGCCGCCCGCCCGGCCCGCGCGCGAAGAGAAGCAAACTGAGGGCAGGCGTTACGACCGTGGCCACCACCATCGCTGCCAGTACCGCCAACGCGTAGGCAAGCACGAGCGGTTCGAAAAACGCGCCTGAGCGACCGCCCATCGTTGCGACCGGCACGACCGCGAGCAGCGCGATCGCAGTTGCGTACGTCAGGGGGCTCCGCACTTCCTGGGAGGCCTGCTGGACGATCTGGAGTAAGGGCCTCTCGCTTCCGACCTCCCGGTGAGCGCGGACGCGGCGGGCGACGTTCTCGGCGCCCGCCACCGCGTCGTCGACCACGACTGCTACCGCTGCAGCCAGTCCTGCGAAGGAGATCGCGTTGAACGTTTCGCCGAGCAGGTCAAGGACGAACGCGGCCGACACGAGCGAAAGCGGAACGGTGAAGAGCCCGATGAGGACGGCCCGCCATTCGAAGAGGAATGCCGCAGCGACCAGGAGCGCGAGCACGCCGGCGATGGTCAGCGCCAGTGTGAGGTTGTCCATCGCGTGCTCGATGAACGTTGCGGGTCGGAAGAGCGACGTGTCCGGCTCCATCCCGGCCAGACCGGGGCGAAGATCCGCGAGCGCTGCCTCCACGCCCTTGGTCACGGCGAGCGTGTCGGCTCCGGGGAACTTCTCGACCACGAGCAGCAGCCCGTCGGAATCGTTCACGACGGCGTCACCGATCAGCGGCTGGTGATCCTCGACGACGTTCGACACGTCGGTCAGCCGCAATCTGCCGCCAGTTGCCTCGACAGGCACGTTGCCCAGCTCCGCGGGGTCGATGAGCTTGTCGAAGACGTTGCGAACGCCGAGACGCTGCTGCGGCGTCTCGATGAATCCTCCGGTACCGGGCGTCGAGCCCTCGAGGAAGCTGAGCGGCGTGGAGATCTGTGCGTTGCCGGCGGACTCCACAACCTGCTCGAGAGTGACGCCCCTGTCACGCAGCTGCTCCGGATCGACCTGAACTTGGAGCTGCCGGTCGCGGAATCCCCAGATGGAGACGTTGGCGACTCCGGGGACCCCGAGCAGGCGCGGCCGGATAGTCCAGCGGGCGATCACCGACTTCTCGATCGGCGAGACCTGGTCCGACGCGAGCCCGAACATGAGCACGCGGCTCGAGGACGAGTACGGCTGGAGCATCACGGGCGGGTCCGACACGTTCGGCATAGCTGCTGCACCCATTTGCGCCAGGCGCTCCTGGACGAGCGCCCGCGACCTGTAGAGATCGGCGTCGGGGTTGAACACGAGCACAATGGACGACAGCCCCGGGAGCGACTTCGAGCGGATCACGTCGACGCCCTCGACCCCGTTCAGGAGGTCGGCCTCGGCTGGAATCGTGATGAGCTGCTCGACTTCCTCTGCGGAAAGCCCGAGCGCCTCCGTCTGAATCTCGACGTACGGCGGCGTGAACTCGGGGAGCACATCGACCGGGGCGCTCTGAGCCCGGCTGATCCCCACGGCCAGGAGGAGTGCCGCCCCCGCAACGACCAGGAGCCGAAACCGCAGGCTCGTTCCGATAATCGAACGCATCATTGGCTACGCCCCTTCCGTCTCGATCCCCAGCTCGTTCCAAGCACTGCGAAGCCGAGCCGATTCAGGGAGCGCAGACCACTGGACCGCGACCCGGACGGCTCGCGGAGGCGGGAAGCCTTCGGCGATTCGAAGCCGAACCTGTTCCTTGCGCAGCGCTCTGTCTCCCCCGCCTTTCGGGCACCCGAGGACGTGCGAAGACGGCCCTGTTTTTCGTCGCCGCAGCCGACCACACCGGCGTTCCC
>JAICVP010000168.1 GCA_025935275.1 Thermoleophilia bacterium | reverse complement strand
GGGATGGTCAGTACGCGACGCTCCGTCCTACCCTCGCACTCGCCCCCGAGGCCGGGCTGCCGTTCGCGGAGGACACGTCCCTGCACTGGCACCCTTCGCTCGCGCCGCTCGCCGAGCTGCACGGGGAGGGCAAGGTCAGCGTCCTCCCCGCGATCGGCTACACGAACGCCGACCAGTCGCACTTCACGTCCCGTCACTACTGGGAGGTCGGTGCGACCGACGCTCATCTGCGCACCGGCTGGATGGGCCGATACCTCGACGTGGCCGGAACAATGGACAACCCGCTCCAGGGCTTGGCGCTCTCCGACTCGCTCCAACCCTCGCTCGCGTCTACGAACGTCCCCATTGCAGCCGTCTCTCAGGTCGACGATTACGGGTTCTGGGCCCAGAACGTCTGGGGAGATCCCGAGACGCGCATGCTCGATGCAATCGGCTCCTTCACCGCATCGTCCGACCCGGGCCGCGCGCAGGTCGCCGAGGTCGCTTCACAGGTCGCGCATCTCCGTGAGCAGCTGCTCCCCTTCGACGACGGCAACTGGGGCAGCCCGGTTACCTATCCCACGAGCTCCGATCCTTTCCCAGCCCGCCTCGCCGGTCTCGCGGCCATGATCGCCGCGGGCCTGCCGCTGCGCTGCGTCACGGTCAGCGCGCCAGGGATGTACGACACGCACGCCGACCAGGCGACGGACTTCGGGAGCGCTCTCGCCTTGACCGCGAACTCACTCAACGCCTTTCAGCGCGACCTCGAGGCACGCGGGCTCGCCGACCGCGTGATCGTCCACGTCTGGAGCGAGTTCGGCCGCCGCGGCGAGGAGAACGGCTCCCTGGGAACCGACCACGGCGCGGCAGGCGCCGGATTCCTCATCGGCTCCCAGGTCAAGGGTCAGATGCTGGGCGAGTTCCCCGGACTCGCGAGCGGGCTCGACGACGAGGGAAACCTGACGGCGACCTTCGACTTCAGGTCGCTCTACTGCTCCATCCTCGAGCAGTGGTTCGGGACGGATTCGGCGGCGATCATTCCGAACGCGGCCAGCTTCGACCACCCTGCGATCCTGAAGTGATCCCCCGGCACCGGCACCTCGCAGTCGCCGCGATCGGGATCCTCTTCTGTCTCGGCGCCCTTGCGCTTTCCCGTCCCTGGCGAGCCCAGACGGCCGAGGCGGGCACCTTCCCGACGCGCGTCCAGGCCGTCGCGGACGAGTATCGCTTCTCCCTCTCTCGCTCGAGCGTTCCCGCAGGACGGGTGACCATCGAGCTGGCGAACTTCGGCGAGGATCCCCACAACTTCAAGCTGCGGCGCATCGGGGGGACGCACGTCTACACGATCGGCGAGACCCTGCCCGGCGCGCGGACGACGAAGACGCTGAAGCTCCGACACGGCCGCTTCAAGTACTGGTGCAGCGTCGCCAACCACAAGGCCCTCGGCATGAAGGGCCGGCTCCGCGTCACGCGCCCGTAGCAAGGGTTAGAGGACGGGCCGCCGGGGAGGATGGAAGCCATGTTCCCCATGCGCCGGCTCGACATCTATCTGAACGACCATCTGGCCGGAGCGACGCTCGGGTCCGAGCTCTCACGCCGCGCGGCTGCGGAGAACGAGGGCACCGAGCTCGGCGAATTTCTCCAGCGCCTCCACTCCGAAATCGAAGAAGAGCGGGAGTCGCTCAGGGCCATCATGCAATCGCTCGGAGTGGAGACCTCACCCCTGAAGCCCGCCGGTGCCTGGCTGCTCGAGAAGGCCGGCCGCCTGAAGCTCAACGGACAGGTCCGAGGGCAGTCTCCGCTCAGCCGCCTCATCGAGCTCGAAGGGCTCGAAGCGGGCGTGTCCGGAAAGCGCTCGCTCTGGCAGGTGCTACAGCGCGCGTACGGACACGACCCCCGGGTCGAGAAGTTCGATTTCGATCGGCTGATCGCCCAGGCCGAGGCACAGCTTCAGGGGCTGCTCGAGCACCGACTCGCAGTGGCAGCCCAAGCGCTGCGCGACGAAAGCGCGCAAGAGATCACGCCGGCGGCGTGATTCGGCCCGGTTTCCGGATGTAGTCCGGGAACTGCAAGGTCGACACGGGGCGAAGGTGGTTGGGGGCCGGTGCCACCGGCTGATTCCGAGGCGTGCCGTTGCCTCCCTCGCTGCACGAGCACGAGCCTCCTGAGCAGGTGTGACCGTTCATGGATCCTCCCTCTCGACTGGACGTTCAGGAGGCTGCCCCGTTCACTCGGCGTCGAAGCCCTCTTCGGCGGTACGTCGGTTGGGTATTTCGGCCGGCGTTCCGGTAGCGTGCAAACGTGGCCCGCGAGGAGCCGACCGAGTACGGTTTCGACGCTCTGCGCACGCGGCGGTGCGAGTGCGGCGCCGCAGACTGCACCGCCATCATCGAGATGAGCTGGGCGGAGCAGGACGAGGTCGACCACGGCGCGCCGGAGCTTTGGATCCTGGCTCCCGGCCACGAGCCGCAAGGCGCACAGAGCTGGCGCGTCGTTCGCGAGAGCGAACGCTTCGTGGTCTTCGAGGTAGAAGAAGCGTCCTGAAGCGGACGACGGGGTTCGAACCCGCGACCCTCAGCTTGGGAAGCCCAGCGACTCCACCGGTCATTCGCGGCACGGCCCGGCCGCCCGTTGCCGAAATGTTCGGCGAGCGGTACCGTGGATGCCAGCTTGTCTCCGAGGTCTGCACGAGTCTTCGGTACAGCAGGACCGCCTGCGGGAAGCGGCGACGACGCAACACCGACGGCGATTAAGCGCAACGGGCTGCTCAGGAACGGCGCACGTGCTTTCGGGCTGCTCGCTTTGCTCCTGCTTACGCTCGCGCCTCTGGCACGGGCCGAGTCGACCAATCTGCTCCCGAACGGCAGCTTCCAGTCGGGGACGAGCGGCTGGAAGGCAACCGATGCGGCCTTCACCATCGCGAGCGACGGCGCCACGGACGGTTCCGCGGGTCGGCTCGCCCTCAACACGACCGCGAGCTCGTACCAGCTGACTGCGAGTCCGCGCCCGGTCCTCGATACCAGCGCCGGGGTCGTGTACACGGCAACCGGCGTGGTGCGCAGCGACACCCCCGGCCGGAGCGTGTGCCTGGTGCTGAAGGAATTCACGAGCGGGGGCACTCTCGTTCAGAAGAGCAATGACTGCGTTTCGACCAGCTCCCAGTGGGCGCCCCTGGCCCACGGAACACTGACCGCCCAGAACGACGGCGATGCGATCGCCCTGATCGTCCGCCGCCCGTCAGGCACTGTGTCCGGTGAGAGCTTCGAGGTCGACGACCTTTCGCTTGTCGGGAGTGGCAGCCCTCCGCCGCCCCCGCCACCGCCTCCGTCATCCGTGGTCGCGTTGTGGCATCTGGACGAACTTTCGGGCACGAAGGCCCACGACAGCAGCGGCAAGGGGCACGACGGCGCGATCAACGGCCCCGTCACACTCGGCGTTCCGGGCGAGGTCAACACCGCCTACAGCTTCATCCCCAAGAGCTATGTCATCGTCCCGGACGCTTCTGATCTCAGGCCGGGAACAGCGAATATCACGATCTCGTACTGGATGAAAGCGACCACTGCGCCTTCGACGGGGGATTACGACATGTTCGTCAAAGGGGAGGCGGGGAGCAGTGGCGGCCAGATCAAGCTCGAAGTCCAGCCGAACGGCCAGGCATCGTGCATGTTCCGGGGCTCGGCCGGAAGCAAGCAGCTCCAGGCGGGACCGGACGTGATCGACGGGCGCTGGCACCACGTGATCTGCCAGCGCAGCGGTGATCGAATCATCGAGACCGTCGACGGCGAAACACACTCGCTGACGAAGGCGACCGGTTCGATCACGGTCACCATGCCGATTCGACTGGGCTCGCACGAAAACGGGGGCGACTGGTACCGCGGCGTCCTCGACGAAGTCAGCTATTCCATCGGGTGAGGCGGGTTTTCGAGGCAGATCCGCTGACGGCGGCAGACGACAACGCCGAAATCGAGGTACCAGCGGCAGTTACCCGAAGCGGACGACGGGGTTCGAACCCGCGACCCTCAGCTTGGGAAGCTGATGCTCTACCAACTGAGCTACGTCCGCGTCACGAAAAGGGTACCGCACCCTCGCTCCAACAGGGGATAGCGGAAAAACGGCTCCAGGACGACGATTTGACCGTGAGAACTCTTCTCGACTGGCACCCTGAAGACGGTCAGACGTTTGCCGAGTACTCGATCATCCTGGCGGTGATCACCCCGGCGATCGTCCTCGTCATCTCGCTCCTCTCGGATCGCATCGCCGCGATGTTCAGCGGGCTTCCCGGGCTCATCCCCTAGCGCGACCGAAAGACGAGGGACGGCCGCCGCAGCGCCGCCCCTCAAGCGCGGCATGCTACTAGTTTCGTGCTCGCGAGGGAAGATATCCTCGAGACGATTTCGAGGAAGGAGCCGAACATGGCCGAGCACGAGCTCGAGAAGGTCGCCCGGGCGCTGGTCGCGCCGGGCAAGGGAATTCTCGCCGCCGACGAGAGCGACGGGACGATCCAGAAGCGCTTCGACTCGATCGACGTCGAGTCGACGGAGGAGACCCGGCGCGCGTACCGCGACATGCTCTTCACCACGCCGGGTGCGGAAGACCACATCAGCGGCGTGATCCTCTTCGACGAGACGATTCGCCAGGCGTCCGCCGACGGCACGCCGTTTCCGGCGCTGCTCGAGAGCAAGGGCGTCATCCCGGGGATCAAGGTCGACAAGGGCGCCAAGCCGCTCGCGCTCGCCGAGGGCGAGACCATCACCGAGGGGCTCGACGGGCTCCGCGACCGCCTCAACGAGTACCGCGAGCTCGGGGCAAAGTTCGCCAAGTGGCGCGCCACGTAT
>JAICVP010000102.1 GCA_025935275.1 Thermoleophilia bacterium | reverse complement strand
GGGAGCTGATCGACGCGATGAACGACAGCTGGTCGAAGTGGTCGACGCGCGAGGGGATCAGGAACCTCCCGGAGCAGGGCTCGCCAGAGTCCTGAACGCGACCGCCATCCCGATGCGCCTCATCGGGGTGGGATGCGTGCCGAAGATCAAGTTCGACCAGTCCGGCGGGTCGGGGTCGCCCAGCGATGTCGTCGTCAGCCGCTGCTCGAGGCGGATGAAGCTCTCGGGGTCGTTCGTCGCGGTCAGCGCCATCCAGTCCGCCTCGGCTTCGTAGCGGCGTGAGACGAGGTTTCCGAAAGGCATGACGAGGAGCGAATAGACGAGCGCGACCGCGATGGCGAGCGGCACGAGACCGGGATCGGGCAGGCCGCCGCGCCGCTCGGTGAACCACCAGACCAGCAGCACGCCGGGAATCGCGAGCAGGGCGAACCAGCCGAGGCCCTTCCAGATGTGGCTCCTGGCGACGTGGCCGAGCTCGTGCGCGGCGACGGACTCGAGCTCGGGCGGCGTAAAGCGCCCGTCCAGCATCGTGTCGTAAAAGACGACACGCTTGGTCGGCCCGAGGCCCGAGACGTAGGCGTTCGCGGTCGTCGTGCGGCGGCTCGCGTCGGCCACCAGAACCTTGTCCACGGTGACGCCCTCCTTCGCGCCCAGCTCCTTTATCTCGGCGGTGAGGCGCTGGTCCGCGAGCGGGTGAAACGTGTTGAAGAGCGGTTGGACCACGAGGGGCTGCGCGACGAAGTAGACGACACCGGCGAGAACGAACAGCGGCGCGGCTGCGAGCCACCACGAGCGGCTGAGCCAGGCGGCCAGACCGAGCGTGACCGCCGCGGCGGCGGCGACCAGCAGGCACTCGACGCCGACGGCGACCGCCTGGTCGCGAAGCCAGCCGGCGGCGGCCTGGGTCGAGAGCCCATACCGGCGGCGCCACCAGAGCGAGACCGCGCCGAGGGGCAAGGTGGTGAGCCAAAGCGCCAGGGCAACTGCGATCGAGACCAGGATCCCCGTGCGCACCCGGCCGCGGCCGATTCCTCCGAGCGCGTCCGCGAGCGGCCGCGCCTTCCAGACGAGCAGTCCCATGACGACGAGCTGGACCACCAGCGAGCCGAGCAGGAGCGCCCGGCTCACCCGGCGGTAGTCGTCCGCGCGCGAAAGCTCCGCCGCGTCGAAGTAGTCGCGCGGATCGAGGTGAGGGATGTCGAGGCGCGGCACGCTCGTCCGCCAGAGGAAGAAGCCGGAGACTACCCAGACCGCGGCGAGGGCGAGCAGGCCCGCGCGCTTCGCTAACGTCCGCCTGCCGTGCGAGTGGCCGTCATCTCCGACATTCACGGGAATCTCCATGCGCTCGAGTCCGTGCTCCGCTCCGTCGAGGCCGAATCGCCCGACGAGGTGTGGTGCCTGGGCGACCTCGTTGGGTACGGGCCGCAGCCGAACCGCTGCTGCGAGCTCGTCGCCGAGCGGGCCGACGTCTGCCTGATAGGAAACCACGACCTCGGAGTCCTCGGTCGCATCGACCTCGAGGACTTCTCGCCGGACGCCGCGGCGAGCGCGCGCTGGACCGCCGACGTCCTCGAGGACGAGCCCCGCCGCTACCTCGAGTCGCTCTCGCCGGAAGCGGCCCTCGAGCGCGCCGAGCTCTTCCACGCAAGTCCCCGCGACCCGGTCTGGGAGTACGTGCTCGCGCCGGAGGTGGCGTTCCTGTCCCTCGAGGCGACCGAGAAGCCGCTCGTGCTCGTCGGTCACAGCCACGTGGCTCTCCGCTTCGGCGCCGAGGAGCTGCTGCTCGCTCTCGGCGAGGAAGGGTCGGAGGTCGATCTCTCTTCCCAGCGGTGGCTCCTCAATCCTGGCTCGGTCGGGCAGCCGAGGGACGGAAACCCGCGGGCCGCGTGGCTCCGGCTCGACTTCGAGGCCCAGACAGCGGCCTATCGCCGCGTCGAATACCCCGTCGAAAAGACGCAGGCCGAGATCAGAGAGCGCGGCCTGCCGGAGCCGCTCGCCCTGCGGCTGGGATCAGGCGTCTGAGGACGCGGCGCGCTCGCCGCTGAACTCGACGCTCACGCCCTCGCGGGCCAGCGCCAGCTGCACTTCTTCGCGCGCCTTGAAGATCCGCCACTTCACGGTCGCCAGCGTGATCTCCAGCGAGTCTGCGATCTCCGTGTACGAGAGGCCGACGACGTCGCGCAGGAGGAGCGCCATCTTGAGGTCGGGGTTGAGCGCGGCCACCGCGCGCCAGACGGCGTCGATGGTCTCCACCCGTTCGGGGGGCGCGTCCACGACCTCGAGCGGCGGCATGTCGTCCAGCGTCAGGAAGCTCTGCGGCTTGCGCTCACGGGCGCGGAGCTCGTCGAGCACGCGGTTCTTGGCGACCTGGAAGAGCCACGTCGTGAAGCGGCAGCGGAGCGAGAAGCCGGCGAGACCCTGGTAGATCCGCAGAAAGATCTCCTGCGTGAGGTCTTCGGCGAGCGCGCGGTCGCCCACCATGCGGAGCACGTAGTTGTAGACCGGCGTCTCGTAGGTCTCGACGATGATCCGGAACGCCCGCTCGTCGCCACGCTGCGCTAGGCGCAGGACGTCGAAGTCGGGCTGTGACAGAGGCACTGAAAGGTGTCCGGATGGCCGCTGAGTGGGCCGGAGTATACCGACCCCTTTACACGTTAGTAACGAGTCCCCTGCCCGTCATTCCCGCGCTTGGGGGAATTCCGAGGAGGTTGAGGCAGGTTGGCACAAGGTCGGAGAGCGCGCCGCCGTCGGCGACCTTCGCGTCTCCAATGGTCACGACGAGCGGCACGGGGTTCGTCGTGTGCGCCGTGTGCGGGCTGACGCCGTCCGGCTCGAGCATCTGCTCGGCGTTGCCGTGGTCGGCTGTGACCAGGCAGACGCCGCCGAGGCGCTCCACGGCTGCAACGACGCGGCCGAGGCAGGCGTCGACGGTCTCCACCGCGCGGACGACCGCCGGGATCACACCGGAGTGGCCGACCATGTCCGGGTTCGCGAAGTTGACGACCGCGAAGCGGTAGCCGTCTCCGATCGCCTCCTCGAACCTGCGGGTGACCTCGTCCGCGGACATCTCCGGCTTCTGGTCGTAGGTCGCGACCTCCTTGGGCGAGGGCACGAGGATGCGGGTCTCTCCCTCCCACTCGTCCTCGCGGCCCCCGTTGAAAAAGTACGTGACGTGGGCATATTTCTCGGTCTCGGCGAGGTGGAGCTGGCGCACGTGGTGCTCCGCGAGCACCTCCGCAAGCGTGTCCGACACCTCCTGCTCCCCGAAGGCGACCGGGCAGTCGAAGTCGTCGCGGTAGCGGGTCATCGTGGTCAGGTCGAACTGACGCTCCAGGAGGACCTGGGTGAGCTGCCGCGCGCGATCGGGCCGGAAGTTGAAGAAGATCGCGGCATCGCCCGGGCCCAGCCTCGGCCCCGGGAGCACGACGGGCTCGATGAACTCGTCCGTGGTCCCGGCCGCATAGCTCGCCTCGACAGCCGCGAGCGGCGCCTCGGCCAGGGTCCCCTTGCCCTCGAGAATGGCAGCCACCGCCCGCTCCGTCCGCTCCCAACGCTGGTCGCGGTCCATCGCGTAGTAGCGCCCGCAGACCGTCACGAGCGTGATACCCGCGTTCACGAGCTCGCCCAGGTCGCTGCGCGCGGCGTGTGGCGAGACGTCGCGACCGTCTGTGAATGCGTGCACGAAGGTGCGGTCCGCCATGCCTTCGCGCCGGGCCAACTCGATCAGCGCACGCAGGTGGTCGATGTGGCTGTGCACGCCGCCGTAGGAGACGAGCCCGAGCAGGTGGACGTTCGTGCCGCGCTCTTTGGCCCGCTGGAAGGCACTCCGGAGCGCCTCGTTCTCGAAGAAGTCGCCGCGCTCGATCGAGCGGTTGACCCGCATGAAGTCCTGGTCGATCACGCGGCCCGAGCCGATCGTGAGGTGACCGACTTCCGAGTTCCCCATTTGCCCGCGCGGGAGCCCGACCGCTTCGCCCGATGCTTCGAGCGTCGTGTGCGGATAGCGGCGCCAGAGCGCGTCGAACACCGGGGTGTCTGCGAGCTCGACCGCGTTGCCGGGGCTCGGCGGCGCGCAGCCCCAGCCGTCGAGGATGACGAGCGCTACGAGCGGATACGGGCTGCCGACTGGCAAATGGCCGTGAATGACTCGACTTCGAGAGAGGCGCCCCCGACGAGGGCGCCGTCGACGTCCGCCTGGGACAGGAGCTCATCCGCGTTCTCCGGCTTCACCGAGCCGCCGTAGAGGACCGGGACGTCCAGGAGGGTCTTGATGAACGCGTGCGCCGCCTGGGCCCGGTCCGGGGTGGCCGTCTTACCGGTGCCGATCGCCCATACGGGCTCGTATGCGATCACGAGCCGCTCGTGGGCGCCGACGGCATCGCGGATCGACTCGACCTGCAAGCGGAGGATCACCTCGGTGTCGCCGGCCTCACGCTCCTCCTGGGATTCGCCCACGCAGGCGATCACCCCCAGGCCCGCCTCGAGGGCTGCGATGGACCGCCGCGCGACCGTCTCGTCGGTCTCGCCGAAGAACTGGCGGCGCTCGGAATGGCCGACGATCGCCCCCTGGACGCCGAGCTCCAGGAGCATCGGAGCCGACACCTCACCGGTGAAGGCACCTTCGGGCGCCCAGTGGACGCTCTGGGCGTAGGTCGCGAGGCCGCCTTCCACCGCGGCGGCGAGCGAGGGGTACGGAGGGCAGAGGACGGCGTCGACGCCGTCGGGCGGCTCGAAGGCGTCCGCGAAGGCCCGGGTCTCCGACGGCCCCTTGAACATCTTCCAGTTCCCCGCAATCAGCATTTTCGCCGGGGCCGCCGCGGGCCTCCCTCCACTTCCAGCCTATTCGGAAAATGCGCGCGGGTGGGAGACGAGAGTGAGTGGAAAGCGTGCAACTCAGGCCTCCGGGATGGCGACCACGCCCGGTAGCTCCTTGCCTTCGAGGAACTCCAGCGAGGCGCCGCCGCCCGTCGACACCCACCCGATCCGATCAGCGAGCCCGAGCTCCTGCACGGCGCGCACGGAGTCTCCTCCGCCCACCACCGTGTGGCCCTCCGACGAGGCCACCGCCCGCGCGACCGCCCCCGTCCCCTCGGCGAACCGCGGCCACTCGAAGACTCCCATCGGCCCGTTCCAGAACACGGTTCCCGCGTCCGCGACCCTCGCCGCGAATGCCTCCCTTGTCTTCGGGCCGACATCAAGGCCGAGCCAGCCCTCGGGAATCTGATCGGCAGGGACAATCTTGGCGTCCGCATCCGCTGCGAAGGCCGAGGCCGCCACCACGTCCACCGGGAGCAGCACCTTGTCGCGCGGCTCGACCTCCTCCGCCATCTTCCCGCCGACCAGCACCGAATCCGCCCTGTCCGCGAGCGACTCGAGGACGCCGATCTTGTCCTCCACCTTCGCGCCGCCGAGCACCGCGACGAACGGCCGGGCGGGCTCCTCGAGGAGCGAACCGAGCTCGTCGAGCTCACGTTCCAGCAGCAGGCCGGCGTACGGAGGAAGGAGATGCGCGACGGCTTCCGTGGAGGCATGCGCCCGGTGCGCCGAGCCGAATGCGTCGTTGACGTAGAGGTCGCAGCCGTCGGCGAGCTCGCGCGCGAACTGCGGGTCGTTCTTCGTCTCGCCGGGATGAAACCGCGTGTTCTCGAGGACGGCGATGCGCGGGTCATCCACAAGTGTGCGGAGGTGCTCTTCGACGGGCTTGAGGGACAAGGCGGGGTCCTCGCCGGTCGGCCGGCCGAGATGCGAGCAGAGGCGGATCTTGTCAGCGCCCCCGTCCAGGAGGAGCTTGATCGTCGGGAGCGCCGCACGGATACGCGTGTCGTCGGCCACGCGCCCGTCCTCGAGCGTGACGTTGAAGTCGACGCGCGCCAGAACCGTCTTGCCGGCGACGTCGGCGTCCCGGACGGAGCGCGGCCGGTGCACGGTCAGAGCAGGCGCTGCGACAGGTCCACGAGCCGGCAGCTGTAGCCCCACTCGTTGTCGTACCACGCGAACACCTTCACCTCGTCGCCGTGCGCCATCGTCAGCTCGCTGTCGAAGATCGAGGAGTACGAGCTGCCGATGATGTCCGTGGAGACGAGCGGCTCGTCCGAATAGAGGAGGATCCCCTCGAAGGCGCCCTTGTCGGCCGCCTCCTGGAAGCGGCTGTTGACCTCCTCGGCGCTGACGCCCTTGCCGAGGTGAACGGTCAGGTCGACGACGGAGCCGTCGGGGACGGGTGCTCGGATGGCGACGCCGTCCACCTTGCCCTGCAGCTCGGGGATGACGAGCCCGATGGCGCGCGCCGCGCCGGTGGACGTCGGGATCAGGTTGATCGCGGCCGAGCGAGCGCGCCTGAGGTCGGAGTGCGGCAGATCGAGAATCCGCTGGTCGTTCGTGTAGGCGTGGATCGTCGTCATGAAGCCCGTTTCGATCCCGAAAGAGTCGTTCAGCACCTTCGCGAGAGGCGCGACGCAGTTCGTGGTGCACGATGCGTTGGAGACGATTCGGTGGCTCTCCTTGTCGTAGGCCTCGTCGTTGACGCCAAGGACGAGCGTCACGTCCGGATCCGTCGCGGGCGCCGAGATGATCACCTTTTCCGCTCCGGCGTCGAGATGCTTCTGCGCGTCGTCGCGCTTGGTGAAGAGGCCCGTCGACTCGATCACGACCTGGACGCCGAGATCGCCCCAGGGCAGGGCAGCGGGATCGCGCTCGGTCAGGAGCTTGAACTCCTTCCCGTCGACGCTGATCGCTCCGTCCGCCGCCTCCACGTCCGCGTCGAGAAGCCCGAGCACGGAGTCGTGCTTCAGGAGGTGCGCCATCGTCTTGGCATCGCCGATGTCGTTCACGGCGACGATCTCGAGGTCGGCGTTCCGCGCCCTCGCGGCACGGAAGAAGTTCCGACCGATCCGCCCGAATCCGTTGATCCCTACGCGCAGCGCCATCGACACACTCCCTGTTCGCTCTCCCCCGGCGCCGGCGATTCTAAGCGAGCGGGCCGGAGGGGAAGCTCCGAGGACGACCTCCCCCTCCGGTTGAACCGCACTCCGGACCGTGATGCCGGACGGGGTCTGAATCCGACACCCGACGAGCACGGACCCGCTCCAATCCAACATAGCTCTGTGAGCGAGGGAAAGGCAACCCTCACCCACCCAGGAATTGCCAGGACAAGAGTCACCGCTCGGCCAGCTTCTGCAGCTTCGCGAGCCGCCGGTGTGCGGCTGCCTTCGTGGCGGGAGGCTTCAGACGCCGCGCGAGCTCACCGAGAGACAGGGTCGGATTCTTCGCCCGCAGCTCGGCAATCTCCCTGAGCGCGGGCGAAAGATGTTCGAGCCGGCCGTCCGACTCGAGCCTCCGGATTGCGCGGAGCTGCGTCTCCGCAGCGCGGCTCGCACGGACGATGTTCGCGTGGTCGGCGTTGGCGAGCCGGTTCGCCCGCGCGCGGGTCGACGCCACGACTGCGCTCTCCTCGAGGGTCAAGGCAGCCTGGTGGGCC
>JAICVP010000305.1 GCA_025935275.1 Thermoleophilia bacterium | reverse complement strand
AGGCGATCATTGACCTCGCCCAGAACCTCCGTGCTGAGAGTGCCCTGTAACGGAGGCTGCTCTATCTCGACGCGCTCCTCATGAATACCCCCCAAGAGTCATGCCCGCGATCGTCGTTCCGAACGCCCTGGTTTCGCGCCACGAGAGGCGGGCAGGTAAGTGCTACGCTTGCAGTTCAGGTTGGATGCGCCCTTTGGCGCTACTTCTCCTCTGCCGCTTCTAGCTCTGGTCTAGGCGGCGCTCGGAGGTCCCCGTGTCCCGCTGAAACGAATCCCCAAGAGAGGGGAGGACACGTTGGCTATTTCGCTCGAACCACTGGTTCGCCAGCAGATGCTCCTGCGCGACGTCAATGAACGCATCGCAGACGTCGCCACCTCCTGGCAGGCCGATCCGCCTGAGTTCCTGTGCGAGTGCAGCGACCCGGATTGCGCGGAGACCCTGAGTCTCTCTCTGCGCGAGTACGACATCATCCGCTCCGCGCCCAACCTCTTCATTGTCCAGAATGGCCACGAGCATCCCGACGTCGATCGCGTCGTGCGGGCGAGTGACGGATTCACGCTCGTCGAGAAGACAATGCACGCCGACCTCGTTCGCTCCTGGGGGCGCAAAGCCCCGCGAGGCGGGTAGCGTCGAGATGGATTCCGAGGCCATCCGCGGTCGAGAGAATCAGCGCGATTTTCGCTCTGCCAACGGTCGCTTCTTTTCCGTCCTCAGCGAGGCGAGCGGGCCAGATGGACAGCTGATCCCCTTTCTCTGCGAGTGCGCCGACGCCCTGTGCCACGAGAGTATCGAGATCACCACGACTCGATACGGGGACATCCACATCGGCGAGCTTGACTACATGATCCTTCCTGGCCACACGCGCATCGCAGGCGAGGAGATCATCGAAGAGAACGCGTACTACGAGGTCGTCAAGAAGGCGGCGTGAATCGGACGGCATGCCCCTGCGGGCAGAGTCGTAATATCGTTCGCACGTAGAGCGATTGCGGATCACGCGGAACGTCACGGAAACCGGCCGTGGGCCCGCCGAGTGGTTCACCGGCGAGGTCTACCTGGACACCGTCGTCTCACCCTCTGGTGAGTGGCGGATCGGCGCGGCGAGCGTGCATTTCGCGCCCGGCGCCCGCACCGCCTGGCACACCCATCCGCTCGGGCAGACGATCTGGGTGACGGAGGGGGTCGGTCTCTGCCAGTCCGAGGGCGGCGGGATCGAGGTCATCCGCCCCGGCGACCGTGTCTTCTTCGAGCCGGGTGAGAACCACTGGCACGGCGCTGCACCGAACCGGTTCATGACCCATATCGCGATGCAGCAGGCCGACGACGACGGCGACGTTGTCGAGTGGGGCCGGCGGGTGACTGACGACGAGTACGCGCAGGCCCCGTCGCCTGAGGGCGATCGCTGATGCGATCAAGGTGCTACTGCTCCCGAGAGCGGGTAGGTCACTCGGCGGCCGGTTCCTGGATCGTCCAGACGGTCGTGAGGTCAGGATCCACGACCTCCTCGCCGGTCGAGCGGAGCCGGTAGACGCCCGGCCTGGCGTCGCGGAACGAGTCCGGATCGGGAGGCAGGGTCAGCACCTCTCCGTCGGAGAGCACGACTCTGATCCCCTGGTCCGGATCGACGAGGGCGATGCGGCCGTGACACTCCGTCATCTCGAGGAAGCTCCCGTCTGCGTCCTCCCGCGTGATCCCGATGAGGACGTACTTGCCGAGGAGCGAGTAGGGGTCGCGTTCCATAGCGAGGTGATCGGCAGGCGGGCGGCGATACTTCAGCGATGGATCAGGCGGACATCGCTCTTCGCAACGCCACCTACCGGCTCTTCGTCGACCTCGGCCGCGCGCCGACGCCGGGCGAGGCGGCCGAAGCGACCGGCTCGACTGCGGAAGACGTCGAGCAGAGCTGGCGCCGCTTGCACGAGGCGCACGCGCTCGTCCTCGACCTCCCGCGAGCGGAGATCCGCATGGCGAACCCTTTCTCTGCCGTGCCGACGAGCTTCCGGGTGCACGCCGCGGATCGCGACTGGTACGCGAACTGCGCTTGGGATGCGTTCGGGATCTGCGTCCTGCTCGACCCCGATGGGCGAATCGAGACGTCGTGCCCCGACTGCGGCGAGGAGATCCTCGTCGAGGTACGCGGCAACCGGCCCGACGACGAAAGCGTTCTTTTCCATTGCCTCGTCCCGGCGGCGCACTGGTGGGACGACATCGTCTTCACCTGAAGCGCGATGAACCTCTTCCAGTCGGAGGAGCACATAGTCCGGTGGCTCGACGGCCGCGAGCCGGGCGGGACGATCCCGGTGCAGAAGCTTGCCGAGCTCGCCGAGGAGTGGTGGGGCGACCGCCTGTCGCCGGCCTGGCGCCCGCACACGCTCGACCAGAACCAGGAGATCCTGGACCGACTCGGACTGACCGGGGACTTCTGGCGCCTCGGCTGATCAACAGGCTCGGCGCCAGGGGCCGAGCGACAGCCGTTTCTTCATCGAGCTGAACCCGAGGCTCAGCGCCTTCGAGCAGAAGTCCGCGCGGTCGAGCT
>JAICVP010000113.1 GCA_025935275.1 Thermoleophilia bacterium | reverse complement strand
GCCCTCCGCATCGTCCCGTGAGAAGCCGAGGGTCGTCTGCGTGAGGTCGTTTGTCCCGAAGCTGAGGAAGTCGGCGTGCTCGGCGATCTCGTCCGCCCGGATGCACGCACGCGGGAGCTCGATCATCGTCCCGCAGCGGTACGCGCCGTCGCCCTCCTCCTCCGCGATGCGGACGGTCAGCTCCCGCAGCCGGCGGAGCTCCTCGGCGAACCCGACGAGCGGGTGCATGATCTCGACGAGCGGGGCTTCCCCGGTCCTCTCTTCCACCGCGGCCGCGGCGCGGATGATCGCACGCACCTGCATCTCGTAGATCTCCGGAAAGAGAAGCCCCAGGCGGCACCCGCGCGTCCCGAGCATCGGGTTGGACTCGCGCAGGGCGCGGATCCGCCGAGCCATCTCGGGGGACTCCGCCTCCTCGAGCGGGGGCAGGAACTCATGTAGCGGCGGGTCGAGGAGCCTGATCGTCACCGGGAGCCCCGCCATGGCCTCGAAGATGCCCTCGAAGTCCTCCTGCTGCGGCGGCAGCAGCTTTGCGAGCGCCTCGCGCCGCTCGTCCTCGCCTGACGCCATGATCATCGCGCGGACGAGCGGCAGGCGCTCCTCGGCCATGAACATGTGCTCGGTGCGGCAGAGCCCGATGCCCTGGGCGCCGAACTCGCGGGCCTTGGCCGCGTCTGCAGGTGTGTCGGCGTTCGCACGCACTTTCAGCCCGCGGATGTCGTCGGCCCAGCGCAGCAGCTGCTCGAAGTTCTGGTTGATCTGTGGTGGCACGAGGTCGACCGGCCCCAGGATGACGTCGCCGGTTCCGCCGTCGATCGTGATCACGTCCCCCTCGGCGAGCTCGTGCGGCCCCAGCCGCGCCTTTCCCTCGTCGTGGTTGATCGAGAGCCCTTCGCACGCGGTCACGCACGGCTTGCCCATTCCGCGGGCGACGACTGCCGCATGCGAGGTCAGTCCTCCCACCGCCGTCAGGATCCCCTTCGCTTCGACCATGCCGTGGAAGTCGTCGGGGCTCGTCTCCTGCCGGACGAGGATGACCGACTGGCCGGCTTTCCCGCGCTCTTCGGCGGTGTCCGCATCGAAGACGATCGCTCCGGTCGCGGCTCCCGGTGAGGCGTTGAGGCCGCGGGCAACGACCTCGTAGTCGGCGTTCGGGTCGATCATCGGGTGGAGGAGCTGGTCGAGCTGCTTCGGATCGAGGCGGCCGAGCGCCTCCTCCCTGCTGATGAGCCCTTCGTCCACGAGGTCGACGGCGACCTTCACCATCGAGGTCGCGTGGCGCTTCGCCGGTCGCGTCTGCAGGAGGAAGAGCTTGCCGTCCTCGATGGTGAACTCGATGTCCTGCGCGTCGCGGTAGTGCTGCTCGAGCCGGCGCATGTTCTCGAGGAGCTCTTCGAAGACCTCCGGGAAGCTGTCGCCGAGCTCCTCCAGGGGTTGGGGAGTGCGGACGCCGGCGACGACGTCCTCGCCCTGCGCATTGGCGAGGAACTCGCCGTACAGCCCCTGCTCGCCCGTCGCCGGGTCCCGCGTGAACGCCACGCCGGTGCCCGACTCCTCGCCCTTGTTCCCGAACACCATCTGGACGACGTTGACCGCTGTGCCGAGGTCGTCGGAGATCCCGTGCGCCCTCCGGTAGGCACGCGCCCTGGGAAGGTCCCACGAGTCGAAGACCGCCCGGATCGCGGCCGCCAGCTGGTCGCGCGCGTCCTGGGGGAATTCTTCGCCGGCGTCCCGGCGGTAGATCTGCTTGAAGCGCCCGATCAGCTCTTCGAGCTGCTCCGCCTCGAGCTCCCCGTCGTGGGCCGCACCCGCCTGCTCCCGCGCCTGGCCAAGGGCTTCCTCGAACAGGTGCCCGTCCACTCCGGCGACGACGTCGCCGTACATCTGGATGAGCCGGCGGTAGGCGTCGTAGGCGAAGCGCGGGTTGCCGGTCGCCTGCGCCAGGCCCTCGACGGCGTCGTCGTTCAGTCCGAGATTCAGGATCGTGTCCATCATCCCCGGCATCGAGACAGCCGCTCCGGAACGGACCGACACGAGCAGAGGGTCGGCCGGGTCTCCGAACCGCTTGCCGCTGGTCTCTTCGAGCCGGGCCATGTGGTCGGCGACCTCTTTCTCGAGGCCGTCGGGGATCTGCCTGCCCGCCCGCATATAGGTGACGCAGGCGGCCGTCGTGACCGTGAAGCCGGCGGGGACCGGTATGCCGATCGCCGTCATCTCGGCGAGGCCGATTCCCTTGCCGCCGAGGAGCTCGCGGCCGAGCTCGGTTCCCTCGGAGAAGTCGTAGACGTAGCGCTCGTCCATGCCGGGCAGGATTATCACGTCTCCTTCCACCGTCTTGACGGGCCCAGGGCGGCCAGTGAGACTGCTCCCATGCGCCGCACGCCTCTCCTGCTTACCCTGCTCGCCCTACTCGTCACGCTCTCCGTGGCCGGGGGCGGGTTCTTCGACGGCCACCTCTAGCCGAGCCCGAACGAGGGAAACGCCGCCGATTACCCCATTCGGTCATGGCGCCTACCCCCGTTGTGCACCATGGTCCACGTACCGGGCTCGATCAGACGTGGGGCGCCGCAGCCTACGTCTCGGCCCGAGAAGAGGCGGCTCGGCACCACGGCCGCCTCTGTTTTTTGCCTAGACGCTCTGGCCGGCGGGCTCCTGCCGGGCGAACCCCGGCTCCGCCCCGCCTGGCGACGCTCACGTGCAGGAGACTGCGCTCCCAGTCCCTCGCCTTCCCACTCGTACTGTCTCGGGCCTGCTCGCTTGCCTCCGTTTGCGAGCGCCGCCCCAGAGCGCCTAGGCTCCGGAGCTCTCCATGTTGCGGCGCTCGGCGAGCCACGAAAGCAGCCGGATGCCCATCCACACCGGCGTGAAGAGCACGTAGAAGACGAAGAGGCCGAGCGCGAGCAGGATCATCCAGACCGGCCAGTAGTAGAACGGCACCTTCGGCTTCGCGTTCATGCCCTGGCCTTGGCCTTGCCCTCGAGGCGCCGCTGCTCCACGAGCCGGATGATGCGCCGCGCCGTCTCTTCGATCGCCAGGTTCGAGACCTCGATCACCGGGCAGCCGAGCCGCCGGTGGATCTGCTCGGCGCGCTCGAGCTCTTCGTAGATCTCGGTGAGATCCGCATAGCGGCGCTTGGCGCCCCGCAGCCCGCGCGCCCGCTCGCCGCGGATCTGAGCGAGGCTCTCCGCGTCGATCGTGAGGCCGACGATCTTGCGCTGGTCGATCTCCTCGAGCTCGCGGGGCGGCTCCACTCCAGGGACGATGGGCACGTTCGCGGTCTTGTACCCGAGGTAGCCGAGATAGATCGACAGCGGCGTCTTCGAGCTCCGCGACACGCCGACGAGGACGATGTCCGCGTCCTGCAGCCCTCCCGCGCCGACGCCATCGTCGAAACGAACGGCGAACTCGATTGCCTCGATCCGCTTGAAGTAGCTCGAGTCCAGGACGGGCTGGGCGCCCGGAGTCATCGTCGCCGGCTGGCCGGAGACCCGCGCGACCGCGTCGATCGGGTGGCCGAGGAGGTCGCAGTAGTGAAGGCGATAGCGGCGGCAGAGCGTCCGCATAGCGTCGCGGAACTCGTTGTCGACGAGCGTGTACATGAGGACGGCCCGGCGCCCGCGGGCGCGGGCGGCCGCCAGCTGGACGTCGTCCACGCTCGTGATCCTGGGATGGCGGACGATCTCGAACTGTTCGTCGGGGAACTGGCGCTCGACCGCCTCCGCAAAGCGGGCCGCCGTCTCCCCCGTGGAGTCGGAGACCACATGGATCTCGACGGGCTCGTTCACCGCGGGATCTGCGCGAGGTCGCCCAGCGCCCCGACCGCATCGCGCACGTCGAGCAGGAGGCGGAGCCGGTTCGCGCGCACCTGCGCGTCCTCGGCCATCACGAGCACCTCCTCGAAGAACCGGTCGACGGGGGCGCGGAGCTCGGCCGCGGCCGCCAGGGCGTCGCCGAACTCGCGAGCTTCGATCGCTGCCGAGATCCTGGGCGAAGCGCCAGCGACCGCGTCGATGAGCGCGAGCTCCGCTTCGTCCGTGGCCAGCCGGGGATCCAGCTCGGCCGCCGCGCCGTCGGATTTCCCCGCGAGCCGGTTCGCGCGGTCGTACGCCACGTATGCCTGCTCGAAGGCGTCCGTGTCCGCCGCCGCTGCGAGCGCCTCCGCCAGGCGGGCAATCCCGCCGAGCTCCGACACTCCGCTCGCCCGCGCGGCGCGCACGAACTCCACCGGGACCTCCAGGATCCCCTCGAGCCGCTCCTCCACGAAGTCCGAGACTCCGCTCACGTCGTCCTTCAGCTCGGCACCCTGGTCGATGAGCAGCTGATGCACACGGGCCGAGAGGGCGTCCACGTCGAGCTCCAGGTTGCCTTCGAGCGCGAGCCTGCAGAGCCCGATCGCCGCACGGCGTAGTCCGTAGGGATCTCTCGACCCCGTCGGACGCTGGCCGAGCGCGAAGGCGACGGCGAGGCTGTCGATTTTGTCGGCGGCGGCGAGCACGCGGCCGGTCTCGGTCTCCGGCAGCGGGCCGCCGGCGGAATCCGGAAGGTAGTGCTCGTCGATCGCCGCGCAGACCGCCTCCGGAAAGCCGGCGAGGCGCGCGTACTCGGCGCCGATGTGGCCCTCGAGATCCGGGAACTCGCGCACGAGCTCGGCGGCCTGGTCGGCCTTGGCGAGCCGCGCCGCCTCCCGGGAAGCGTCGCCGCCCCCCAGCGCCTCGACGAGGACCTGGAGCCGCGCGACCTTGTCGCCGAAGGTGCCGGCACCGGCGACGAACGTGATGCTCGCCGATTCCTCCGCGAGCTGCTCGATCCCCTTCGCCAGGTCGCGCTCGAATGTGAAGGACGCGTCTTCCAGCCGGCCTTCGAGGACGCCCTCGTTGCCCGCGATCACGGTTGCCGGGTCGCCGCCGTTGGCGACGAAAGCGAACCGATTGCCCTCGAGCGGGAAGTAGCGCTGGTGGGACTCCATCGCCGTCTCGATCACCCGGCGCGGGAGTGTGAGGAAGCGCTCGTCGAAGGTTCCCTGGAGGACAGTGGGCCATTCGGCGAGGTGGACGACCTCGGCGAGCACCCTCTCGTTCGGCTCTGCCAGCCCGAGCTTCTCGAGGCCGGCGCGAATCGAGGACTCGCGGCCGGCCGGGTCCGGCTCGACCTGGGCTCCGCGCAGCGTCTCCAGGTAGGCGCCGGCACTGGGGACCTCCGTCTCGCCGTGCGTGAAGCGATGACCGTGGGACGAGCCGCCGAAGCCTGCCACGGTCTGGTCGTCGAGCTTCGCGCACAGCCACCGCACCGGGCGCGCGAAGCGGAGACCGGAGTCGTCCCACCGCATCGACTTGGAGAACGCGAGGCCGCGGACGATCTCGTTCAGGCGCTCGGGCAGCGCCTCGAGCAAGGGCTTTCCGGCCACGAGCACGCCGAGGAAGCCGTCGCGCACCTCGAGCTCTTCGACGCTCACGCCCTGCTTCTTGGCAAAGCCGGCCGCAGCCTGCTCGCGCAGGTGCTCCGGCGGGCCCTTGACCCACTCGTCGGGCTCCCGCTCGGGAAGCTCGTCCACCAGCAGCACGAGCCGCCGCGGGCCGACGAACACCTGGCCCTCCCCCAGCTTCGCGAGCTCTGAGCGCAGCTGCGCCTCCGCCTCGGCGCATGCGGAGGCCGGGAGCTCCTCGCACCCGATCTCAAACAGCAGGCTGGGCAATCTTCTCCACGTACAGCTGGGCGACCTTGCGGGCGAGGGTGCGCACCCGGCCGATGTACGCCGCGCGCTCGGTGACCGAGATGGCCCCGCGCGCGTCCAGCAGGTTGAAGGTGTGCGAGCACTTGAGCACCTGGTCGTAGGCCGGCAGCGGCAGCTCGCGGTCGAGCAGCATGCGGCACTCCGTTTCGTGCTCCTCGAAGCGCCGGGTGAGGATGTCGACCGGCGCGACCTCGAAGTTGTAGACGGACCACTCGCGCTCGCTCTCCTTGTAGACGTCTCCCCAGCGCACTCCGGGCGCCCACTCGAGCTCGAGGGCCGAGCGCTTCCCCTGGAGGAACATTGCGAGCCGCTCGAGCCCGTACGTGATCTCCGCAGGAACGAGCTCGATCTCGAGCCCGCCGACCTGCTGGAAATACGTGAACTGCGTCACCTCCATGCCGTCGCACCAGACCTCCCAGCCGAGGCCCCAGGCGCCGAGAGTCGGCTGTTCCCAGTCGTCCTCGACCAGGCGCACGTCGTGCTTCTTCGTGTCGATGCCAAGGGCCTCGAGGGAAGCGAAGTACAGGTCGAGGACGTCCTCCGGCGCCGGCTTGAGGAGCACCTGGTACTGGAAGTAGTGCTGAAAGCGGAAGGGGTTCTCCCCGTAGCGCCCGTCCGTCGGGCGAATCACCGGTTCCACGTAGGCGGTCTTCCATTCTTCGGGGCCGAGCGAACGGAGGAACGTGGCCGGATTCATCGTGCCGGCCGCCAGCTCGGTGTGGTACGGCTGCATGAGGACGCAGCCGTACTCGGCCCAGTAGCCCTCCAGGGCGGCGATCATCTCCTGGTAGTTCATCGCCTCACGCTCTCTGCGCGAGCGTCCGCAGACGGAACCCGCCGTGGTACTCGTACGACGATTCGATCGTGCTCAGGCATTCCCGCAGGCCGCGCACGGCGGTGGTCGATGCGCCGGCGTCTGCGAGAGGCCGCTCCAGAAAGCCGCGAATCGCCTCGAAGCCGTCTGCGGAGACGGCCAGCGAGCCCGAGCCGCACTCGGCGCACACGCCTCCCCCGGCCTGTGCCGAGAAGCCGACGAGCGCTT
>JAICVP010000356.1 GCA_025935275.1 Thermoleophilia bacterium | reverse complement strand
GACGAGACCAACGGCAGCGGCGACGAGCGCGCCGCCCACGGTCCAGAACAGCGGAATCCGCCCACGGCGTACCAGCGCGTAGGCGAGCACGAAGGGGATCGCGCCGAGCGCGAGGTGGAGCTGGCCCGAGAGGGCGATCGAGGCGAGCGCGGCCGCGGTGACCGCGCCCCAGCCGTGCGCGCCGCGGCGCGTCGAGGCAACCCGTGCCCGCTCGATGCCGAGCAGCGCGAGCGGGAGGAAGAGTGCCACCGAGCCGAGGAGATGGCCGGACGCGCTCTGGTCGAGCCGGTACGGGGCCACGGCGAACGCGAGCCCACCGATCGCGGCCGCCCAGGTACCGAGGTCGAGCGCGCGCAGCCAGAGGTACGTGAGGAGGCCCGCCGCGACAATGGTTCCCAGGAGCAGGAGGTTCCAGGCGACGACGGGGCCGAACAGGGCGCCGAGCGGCCAGTAGAGGAGTCCGAAGGGCCAGCCCGCGAGCACGGTCTGCGGCTGCGTGAGCGGCTGGAAGCTGTACGGGTCCTCCCACGGCGGTGCGACGTTTGCCAACTGGTGGCCCACGAGCCACAGGCGGTAGACCGATTGCAGGTGGTCGCCGGCGGGCGGCTCCCCGTAGCCCTCGCCGCCGCGCGCCATGAACGAGCTCCCGAAAGAGCCGAGCGCCGGCCAGGTGGCGGCGAGCGCCGCGACGGCGTAGAGAACCGTTACGAGAGCGAGCGGCCGGCGGCCAAGAGCTCGTCGAAGTCGGGCACCTCTCCCGTCTCGTACGTCCATGACCCGCGGATGATGCCCTCTCCGTCGACGAGAAAGGCGCTGCGCTCCGCGACGCCGTCCATTCCGCGGTACTCGTGACCGATGCCGAACGCGGCGACCGCGTCACCGTTCCAGTCGGAGAGCAGCGGGGTCGAGAGGTCGAGAGCCTGCGCCCAGGCGACGTGTGACCAGGGGCTGTCGCGCGAGATCCCGAAGACCTTCACCCCGGCCTCCTCGAACTCCTCGCTCCTGTCACGCAGGAGCGTGAACTCGTCCGTTCAGGTGCTCGACCAGTCGAAGAGGTAGAAGAGCAGGAGGTAGGGCGAGCCCTCTGCGAGGTCCCGCAGCTCCGCCTCGTCGCGCGGAGTCAGCCAGACGCGTGCCGCCGGGACGGCTTCCCCGACGGAGATCATTTCGCCGGGATGGCTCCGGCTTCGGTCGCGTCCGCGATCTCGCTCGCCACCTCGACGATGTCGCGGTTCGCGTTGAAGACTCGCAGCTGGCGGTCAGCGCCGTTGCCCTTGCCGAGGATGTCCTTGATGCCCTCGAGCTCGCGCTCGGCGCCGAGCTCGCGTGCGTGAGGCTCGATGTCCCTCAGCGTCCGACGGATGAGCTGCGCGACCGGCACGCGGTTCCTGCGCCCGGTGGCGAGGTCCATGACGGGCGCCTCGAGCCCGTAGCGTGCGCCGAGCCACTTGTTCTCGGAGATGAGGATGCGGTGGAACGAGGGCAGCTCGGCGCCCGAGTCGAACCGCTCCGCGTAGTGCTTCACGAGCGCCTGGACGTAGGCGGTCAGCGCAACCGTCTCCTCGACCCGTGTGACCGCGTCCATCACGCGCACCTCGATCGTCCCGAAGCGGGGATGGAGCCGGATGTCCCACCAGATGTGCGTGTAGTCCGCGATACAGCCGGTCTTCTCGAGCTGGCCGACGACCTCTGCGTAGTCGGCGTAGTTGCGGAAGCGGGGCGGGGGCCCCGAGCGGGGGAAGGCGGCGAAGACCATCTGCCGGCTGGAGGCGAGCCCCGTCGCCTCGCCGCGCCAGATAGGCGTGTTCGGTGACAGCGCCTGGTTATCAGGCAGGTGGAGTAGGTGCGCGCTCGTGACCTTGATCGCCTTCTCTGGG
>JAICVP010000352.1 GCA_025935275.1 Thermoleophilia bacterium | reverse complement strand
GAAGCTTTCGACTTGTGCCCGAGCAGCCTCCATCGCCTCGTCCGAGTAGTCGAGCGGGCCGCGATAGTGGCCACTGAGGAAGAAGACGAGGATCGCCTCGCGCCCGTAGGTGTCCAGCACCTCCCGGAGCGAGACGATGTTGCCGACCGACTTCGACATCTTCTCCTCGGCGAGCTGCAGCATCCCGTTGTGCGCCCAGTGGCGCGCGAAGGGCCTGCGTGCCCCGCGTGACTGGGCGAGCTCGTTCTCGTGGTGCGGGAAGCGCAGGTCGAGGCCGCCGCCGTGGATCTCGAACTCGGGACCGAGGTGCTTCTCCGCCATCGCCGAGCACTCGATGTGCCAGCCCGGCCGGCCGGGGCCCCAGGGGGAGTCCCACTGCGTGTCCTCGTGCGCCTTCGTGGCCTTCCAGAGCGCAAAGTCGCGCGGGTCCTCCTTCAGGTCGCCCGGCTCCTGGGCGATCATCTCGTCCGGCTGCGCGCCCGAAAGCTCGCCGTAGGCCGGATAGGCCGGCACACGGAAATACACGTCTCCGCCGGATTCATAGGCGAGCCCGCGATCGATGAGATCGCCGATGAGCGCGACTATCTCGGGGATGACCTCGGTCGCGCGTGGCTCGACATCGGGCCGGCCGAGCCCGAGCTCCTCCGTGTCCTCGATGTACCACTGCGCCGCCCGCTCGGCGAGCTCCGCGCTCCCCATGTTCTGGCGCGCGGCGGCTTCGTAGATCTTGTCGTTGATGTCCGTGATGTTCTCGACGAGCTTGACCTCGTAGCCGCGCTCGGAGAACCACCGGCGCATCCACATCGAGACGACGAACGGCCTGGCGTTGCCGATGTGGATCCGCTGGTAGACGGTCGGACCGCAGACGTACATGCCGATCGGGCCCGGCGGCGCGGGCAGCTCGAGCTTCTGCCGCGAAGCTGAGTCGTACAGGAGCATCCCGGCGTTATACCGGGTTGCCGCTCAACTCTTGCTGAACTGCGCCTCCTCGGTGGATCCCTTGAGGGCGAGCGTCGAGCTCTCGCCGCCAGAGACCGCCTGCGCGACGAGATCGAAGTAGCCGGCGCCCACCTCGCGCTGGTGGCGTGTCGCCGTATAGCCGTCCTCCTCGAGCTCGAACTCGTGCTCTTGGAGCCGCACGTAGGCGCTCATCCCCTCCGCCGAATACCCCCTGGCGAGCTCGAACATGGACGCGTTCAGCGCGTGGAATCCGGCGAGCGTGATGAACTGGAAGCGGTAGCCCATACGTCCCAGCTCCTGCTGGAACGTGGCGATCTCGTCGTCTCCCAGATGCCGCTTCCAGTTGAAGGATGGCGAGCAGTTGTAGGCGAGGATCTTGCCGGGGAAGCGCTCGTGGATCGCCTCGGCAAAGTCCGCCGCCTCCTGCATGTCGGGCGTCGAGGTCTCGAACCAGATCAGGTCGGCGTACGGCGCATAGGCGAGGCCGCGTGCGATCGACGACTCGAGGCCGGGCTGGACGAAGAAGTAGCCCTCGGGAGTGCGCTCGCCGGTCAGGAACTCGTGATCGCGCTCGTCGACGTCGCTCGTGATGAGCGTCGCGCTCAGGGCGTCGGTGCGCGCGACGAGGATCGTCGGCACCTCGCACACGTCTGCGGCCAGGCGCGCGGCCGTCAGCGTGCGCACGAACTGACTCGTCGGGACGAGCACCTTGCCGCCGAGGTGGCCGCACTTCTTCTCGGAAGCGAGCTGGTCCTCGAAGTGGACGCCGGCAGCGCCGGCCTCGATGAAGGACTTCATCAGCTCGAACGCGTTCAGCGGCCCGCCGAAGCCGGCCTCCGCGTCGGCGACGATCGGCGCGAGCCAGTAGCGGCCGGTCGAGCCCTCCGCGGCCTCGATCTGGTCGGCGCGGCGCAGCGCGTTGTTCAGGCGACGAACGAGGGCCGG
>JAICVP010000377.1 GCA_025935275.1 Thermoleophilia bacterium | reverse complement strand
GAGCGGCTCGCGACTGCCTAGCTTCCGCCTAGGTCTGCGACTTGTCGAAGAGGACGAGCACGGAGAGGTGCTCGTACGCCGAGAAGCGATGCTCGGCGCCGGCGCGAACGAAGACCGCGCCGCCCTCTTCGAGGGAAATCTGGTCGTCCTCGACGGTGAGGACGCCGCTGCCTTCGAGCACGACGTAGATCTCGTCCCACTCGTGCGGCTGCTGCCGGTCCGGCTCGGGCGCGACGAGCACGTAGACGCCGACCTCCACCCCGGGTGACTCATGGACGATCTCGTAGCCGCCGTTGCCGGCGGCCAGCCGCTCGGCCACGTGGCGGACGTCGAAGGAGTGGGAGACGGGTCGGTCCACGGCCTAGGCCGTGAGCTCGCGATGCGCTTCGCGCTGCTCGGGCCTGAAGACGGCGTGCACGACCATGTTCACGAGCCAGATGATTATCGCCGCGCCGATGTAGGTCCAGAAGCCGTTGACCTCGAAGGGCGGCACGAGCTTGTCGGTGATCCAGAGCATGAACGCGTTGATGAAGAGCAACAGGATGCCGAGCGTGAGGATCACCGCCGGCAGCGTGAGCAGGATCACGATCGGCCGGATGATCGCGTTCGCGAGCAAGAAGACGAGCGCAGCGACGGCGAGCACCCAGAACTTGTCCTCGTACGTGACGCCGTCGAAGATCAGCGACGTGACCCAGATGGCGAGCAGGTTGCTCGCCCAGCCGAAGGCAAGCCAGAACACCGCTCTACCCTAACCACTCGCGCGAGCCCAGGAAAAGGCCGAGCGGGCGATGCGTGGGCGGCCGTCGAGGCATTCCGCCCAGGCTTGCGCAGCGCGCGCGAGGACCGGATCGTCCGCGTCGAAGTCGAGCGTCTCGCTTCCCTCGAACACGAAGACAACCTCGTGCGGTGTCACGAAGACCTCGTGCGAATCGAACTTCGATCCCTCCAGGTCGAAGGGCGGTCCCTGGTCGAGGAGCTCGCGGGCCCGCGCCTCCGCGCCGGGCTTGAGAGGGGCGACGACGACGAGGCGGCGGCTCATCGGGCGAGCAGACCGCGCAGCGCGTATTGAAGGACGCCTCCGTGGCGCAGGTACTCGCGCTCCCGAGGCGTGTCGGCCCGGAGGCGGGCGCGGAACTCCTTGTCGTCGGCGCGCACGACCACCTCGTCGGCGTCGCCGTTCTCCACCCCCGAGACGGAGAACTCCTCGCGCCCGCTGAGACCGAGGGACTCGGCGTTCTCACCGGCCATGTACTGAAGCGGAAGCACGCCCATCCCGATGAGATTCGAGCGGTGGATGCGCTCGTAGCTTTCCGCGATCACGGCGCGCACGCCCAGGAGCATCGGTCCCTTGGCAGCCCAGTCCCGGGAGGAGCCGGACCCGTACTCCTTGCCGGCGAGGACGACCAGCGGCACCCCCTCGGAGCGGTAGCGCTCGGCCGCCTCGAAGATGGTCGTTTCCTCGCCGTCAGGCAGATGAACCGTCCACGTGCCTTCACTTCCGGGGACGAGGAGGTTGCGGAGCCGGACGTTCGCGAATGTGCCTCGCACCATCACCTCGTGATTCCCTCGCCGCGACCCGTAGGAGTT
>JAICVP010000016.1 GCA_025935275.1 Thermoleophilia bacterium | reverse complement strand
GTGCAGGCGACGCGGAACCGCCGCATCGGCGTCCTCGCGACCGAGGCGACCGTCGCGAGCGGTCGCTACGAGGAGGCCGTGCACGCGCTCGATGCGGGCGCGCAGGTCTTCTCGACCGCGTGCCCCCGGCTCGTGCCGCTGATCGAGTCCGCGGCGCCCAACGAGGAGATCGACGCGGCCGTGCGCGAGTATGCCCAGCCGCTGAAGGAAGCCGGCGTCGACACGCTCATCCTCGGCTGCACGCACTACCCGCTGATCAAGCCCGTCTTCGAGCGGGTCTTCGGCCGCCGGACGACGCTGATCTTCTCCGCGGTCGAGACGGCGCGCGAGGTGGCAGAGACGCTGGAGCGGAAGGGGATCGAGAACGACCCGGCGCGTGAGGGGCGCTCGCGCTTCCTCACGACCGGCTCCGTGGACGAGTTCCGGGCGTTGGGCGAGCGCTTCCTGCAACTCCCGCTCGCCGAGGTGGGGCATGTCGCCGTGCGCGATCTCGAGCTGGCGGCGGCCTGATGCGCGAGGGCCGCCGTCCCGACGAGCTGCGGGCGATCGACGTCGTCCCGGACTTCGTCGAGCAGGCGGACGGCTCGGTGCTGATCTCCTTCGGGAAGACGCGCGTGCTGTGCACGGCATCCATCGAAGAGGGCGTGCCGCGCTGGCTCGTCGGGAGCGGGCGGGGCTGGATGACCGCTGAGTACGGGATGCTGCCCGCTTCGACGGGTGAGCGCAGCGCGCGTGAGGCCCGCGCAGGGAAGCAGGGCGGCCGCACCGTCGAGATCCAGCGCCTCGTCGGCCGCTCGCTCCGCGCGGCCTACGACCTGGAGAAGCTGGGGGAGCGCACGCTCTGGCTCGACTGCGACGTCATCCAGGCCGACGGCGGCACGCGGACGGCGGCGATCAGCGGCGCGTGGATCGCGCTCGCTCGCGCCGCCAGGCGCAAGGGTCTCCCTGCGCCGGTGGAGCGCGTCGGCGCGGTGTCGGTGGGGATCGTGGGCGGTGAGCCCCTGCTCGACCTGGACTACAGCGAGGATTCGACCGCAGACGTGGACATGAACGTCGTCATGCGCGGGGACGGACGGCTGATCGAGGTGCAGTCGACCGCAGAGCGCAACGCGTTCACGCGGGAGGAGCTCGACCGCTTGATCGACCTCGCCGCTGCGGGGATCGAGCAGATCTTCGAGATCCAGTCGAAGGCGGCCGCGTGATCCCGGACATCTCCATCGGCGAGATCGCCCTCCGCCTCGTCGTCGCCGCGGCGCTCTCCGGCCTCGTCGGTCTCGAGCGCGAGTGGCGGGAGCGTGCCGCCGGCCTGCGGACACACATGCTCGTCGGCGTCGGCTCCGCGCTCTTCACGTTGATCTCGGCCTACGGGTTCAACGACTTCCTGGTCGGCGGCTCGAACGTCGTGCGCGCCGACCCTTCGCGGATCGCGGCGCAGATCGTGACCGGCATCGGCTTCCTCGGCGCCGGCGCGATCATGCGCCAGGGCCTCAACATCCGTGGGCTGACCACGGCCGCGGGGCTCTGGGTCGTCGCCGCGATCGGCATGGCCGTCGGCGCCGGGTACTACGCGGGCGCCCTACTGGGAACCGGAGTCGTGCTCTTCGGGCTGGGCCCGCTGCGGTGGGCGGAGGGCTACATCGTCGCCCGGCGGCGCGCAGCCGGGCGCCTCGAGGTCGATCTGCGGCCGGATCAGCCGATCGCGCCCGTGCTGGCGATGCTCGAGGCCCGGCGCGCCATCGTCGAGCGCATCCAGCTCGAGGAAGGGGATGAGGAGGGACGCGAGCTCCGCCTCGAGGTCGTGCTGCCCGCGTCAGTTTCCGGGCGAGAGGTGGTCGTGGCGCTCTCGCAGCTCGACGAAGTGCTGTCCGTCCGTTGGGACGAATAGCCGCGATCTTCGCCTCGCGGAACGAGGGCAAGCTCCGCGAGCTCCGCGCGCTGCTCCCGGACTGGGACATCCAGCTCCTTGGGGAGGTCGAGATGCCCGAGGAGATCGGGGAGACGTTCTACGAGAACGCCGCGGCGAAAGCCCGCTTCGCCCAGAGCGTCGAGCCCGGACGTTGGACGATCGGCGAGGACTCGGGCCTCGAGGCCGACCTGCTCGGCGGGGCGCCGGGGATTCGCTCGGCGCGCTACGCAGGTGAGCATGCGAGCGACGAGGACAACGTCGCGAAGCTCCTCGACGCGCTCGCGGGAGCGAAGCCGAGAGACCGCGGCGCGCGCTACGTCTCCGAGCTCGTCGTCCTGAGCCCCGACGGCCGGGAGCTGCGCGGCACGGGGACGCTCGAGGGCGCGATCGCTGCCGAGCCGAAGGGCTCGGAAGGCTTCGGCTACGACCCCGTCTTCGTCCCGACTGGAGAGAGCCGGACGGTCGCGGAGCTCGGGAACGAGTGGAAGCGAGCGCACAGCCATCGCGCCGCCGCGACACGCGCCCTGCTCGCAGGCCTAGGCGGGGCACCGCGAGAGATGTAGATTCCGCGCGTGCTCTTCCCGCACGACACCAAGGTCGACGCTCTCGCGAAGGCTCCGCTCTTTTCCGCGCTCTCCAAGCAGGAGCTCGGCGCGCTCGCCAAGGCGACCGAGGACCTCGAGGTCGAGGAGGGCAAGGTCCTCACGCGCGAAGGGGATCTGGGACGCGAGTTCTTCGTCATCGTCGAAGGCGATGTCTCGGTCACGCGTGACGGCAACGAGCTCCGGCGGCTCGGCCCCGGCGAGTTCTTCGGCGAGATCGCGCTCATCTACGAGAACGCCCGCCGCACCGCCACCGTCACCTCGACCTCGCCTCTCCGCTTCTTCGTCCTGACGCGCCAGTCCTTCCGCAGCCTCCTCGAGCACCAGCCCGAGATCGAAGACAAGGTCATGGCCGCCCTCGAAGAGCGCCTGGGCTCCGACAGCTCGGACTGACCTAGGTCGTCCCAGCGGCTTCAGGCTCTTCCGCCGCAGCGCGTCCGTAGCGGAACCACCAGTTCACCTCGGCTCCGAGCACGAGCACGTTGGCCATCAGGTAGAGCCAGAAGAGCAGGAGCACGAGGCCGCCGAACGCCTGCAGCGTCACGAGGTCGCCATCCGTCAGACGCACGAAGAGGGGGAGGAGCTGGAAGCTCGCCTGCAGGAGAAGGGTCGCGAAGACCGCGCCCGGGAACGTTTCCTTCCACGTGAGCGCTGCGTTCGTGAGCAGGTTGTAGAGCGTCCAGACGAGCCCGAAGATCAGCAGGGTCGAGAGCGCGAGCGCGTAGACGTAGGAGAGGACGCCGCCGGCGACGCCCGTGTTGTGGATGAGGTCGACGCCGACGGAGCCGACCACGAGGGCGATGAAGAGAACCGCCAGCGAGCCGGCCACGAGCACGAGCACGAGCAGCTTCTGGCGGATGAACGAGCGGTTGGGGAGCCCGTAGACGATGTTGAACGCCGACTCGAGCACGCTGAAGAAGCCAAGCGCGCCCCAGAGGAGCGCGATGCCGCCGATGATCCCGATCGACGTCGCCTGATCCTGAATCGAACGGACGACGTTGATCAGGCGATCGACCGAGCTCGCCGGAAACGCGCGGCGGAGCTCCTCGACGAGGTAGCTCGACTCCGTCTGCTGGCCTGCGAGCGCGGTCAGCGACAGCGCGAGGAAGAGGAGGGGCACGAAGGAGAGGAGGGCGAAGTAGGCGATCATCGCCGCGAGGTGCGTTCCACGGTCAGCGAGGAACTTGGAGACGATGCGATGCACGCCGCCCGGAGTGTAGGGACCGGGGCTGTCAGGCCTGTGGTAGCTTCCCCGCGCATGGACGCGGCGCAGGCTCTCGCCGACCTCACCGAGATCTCCGCGCAGATCGAAGCGGCGGTGCTCGCCGACCACGACGGGTCGGTCGTCGCCTCGACGCTCGCCGACGACGGTGCCGCCAAGTCGTTCGCCGAAGCCGCAGCCGAGCTCCTCTCGGCGGCCGACGAGGTCCGAACCGAGCCAGGCTCGGATTCCCTTGTCCAGGTCGAGGGCGCTTCGCTCGACGGCTCCGTGTTCGTCGCCAGGGACGACCGCCATCTGGTCGCCGCGGTGACGAAGCCGCGGCCGACGGTCGGCCTCGTCTTCTACGACCTGAAGACGTGTCTGCGGATGCTCGAGCGCGAGGAAGAGGCGAAGGCGGCCAAGGCCACCAAGACCGCGACCCCCCGCCGGACCACGACCAAGAAGAAGACCGAGGAAGCAGAGAGTGAAAGCTCGTAGCGCCGTCGGGGTTCTGGCTGCGGCCGCTGCCGTTGCCGGCGCGATCGTCTTCGTCCGGACGAAATCGCAGGTCGAGCGCGAGCACGTCGACGTCTACTTCGCCGACGGCTCCATGGTCTCTCTCGAGGCGGGCTCCGCCGACGGGGACCGGCTCCTTCCACTCGCCCGCCGCGCTCTTGCGGCGGCGCGGGGATGACGGACGCAGAGCTCGCAGGACTCCTCCGCGAGCACGCGCTTCTCGAGGGGGATTTCGTGCTGCGCTCGGGACGTCGCTCGAGCTACTACCTCGACAAGTACCGGTTCGAGACGAGGCCCGACCTCCTGAGCGAGCTCGGCGACAGGATCGCCGCCCGGGTCCGCGAGTCGGCTCCCGATGCGCGGCGGCTCGCGGGGCCCGAGCTGGGCGCAGTGGCGCTCGCAGCGTCCGCTTCGCTGGCCGGCGGCCTCCCCTTTCTCATCGTCCGCAAGGAGTCGAAGGGGTACGGGACCGAGAACCGGATCGAGGGGAGGTTCGAGGCCGGCGAGGAGGTCTGTCTCGTGGAAGACGTGGTCACCAGCGGGGGCGCCGCAGAGCAGGCGGTCGAGGCCCTGCGGGAGGCCGGCCTGGTCTGCCGGACGGCGATCTGCGTGGTCGATCGGGAGGAGGGCGGTGCGGACGCGCTCGCGCGGAAGGCGGTCCGCCTCGTGCCGATTTTTACGGCCTCGGACATCCTCCCGGGGTGAAAAGACCCGCAAACCCGCATGGTTGCGTGCTATCAGGCGTTGCTGTTAGGGTCCTCGCGATTCTTTAGCAATGAACGTTGACGGAAGGAGAGGGCAGTGACAAAGGCCGAGTTCACCGACAGGGTCGCAGCGAAGAGCGGGCTCTCGAAGCGGGATGCGACGAAGGCGGTCGACGCATTCCTCGACTCGATCACCGACGCGCTGAAGTCCGGCGAGCAGGTCTCGTTTACCGGCTTCGGGAAGTTCTCGCCTCAGCAACGCAAGGAGCGCCAAGGCGTGAACCCGCGGACCGGCCAGAAGGTGACGATTCCTGCGGCACGCGTGCCCAAGTTTTCGGCGGGCAGCCAGCTGAAGCAAGCGCTCAAGCAGTAGCGCCCTCCCCTCCAGTGACATCTCGACGGGGGCCCACTCGGGCCCCCGTCTTCGTTCCGGCCGGACGCTGTGCGAACATATGTTCGCATGGAGGCACAGCTCACCTTCGATGCTGCCGACCGGCTGGTGGATCTCGTCGAGGAGCGGCGGGGCCCGGTCGCGGCGGACGAAGCTGCCCGGGCCCTCTTCGCGCTTGCCTCCGCGCCCACCGTGCTCGCGCACAGCCTCCTCGACGACGTCGTCAGCGGCGACGCGCGACTGGCGTGGCGCGGGTCGGCGGTCGCGCTCGCCGACGATCCCACCGAGCAGCTGCCTCTTGAGGCCGCCCGGTACGTTGTCGTCGATCTGGAGACGACGGGCCTGCGGCCCGGACGCAACGCGATCTGCGAAATCGGTGCGGTCCGGCTTGAGGGCCTGATGCATGCCGGCACGTTCCAGACGCTCGTCGACCCCGGCGTCCCGCTTCCCCCGGTGGTCACGTCGCTGACGGGGATCGAGGATCGCGACCTGCGCGGTGCGCCCTCTCCCGTCCAGGCGGTCCAGCGCTTCCTGGACTTCGCCTCGGGGGCGGTTCTCGTCGCGCACAACGCGCGCTTCGACATGGGCTTCCTCGACCGGGAAGTCGAGCTCGTCGAGGGCCGCCGGCTCGGCGGGCCGGTGATCGACACCGTCGGCCTCGCGCGCCGCCTGCTGGCGGGTCGCGTGGCGCGCGCCAGCCTGAGCTCCCTGTCGCACTTCTTCGGGACGACCACGCGGCCGTGCCACAGGGCGCTACCCGACGCGGAGGCGACCGCCGAGATCCTGCTCCGGCTGATCGGCCTCGCCCAGGAGCGAGGCGCCACGACCGTTGCGGACCTCGGCCGCCTCGCAGCGCCGCGGACTCGCCGCGTCTACGACAAGCGCTCGCTCGCCTTCGGGGCGCCCTCGTCGCCGGGCGTCTACCTCTTCGTGGGGAAGGGGGAGCAGATCCTCTACGTGGGTAGGGCCCGCAACCTGCGCCAGCGGCTGCGCTCGTACTTCCGCAGCGACCGGCAGCGCCCCGCGGTGGAGGCCGCGCTCGCCGCCGTCGAGCGGATCGAGTGGCGCGTGCTCGGCTCCGAGCTCGAGGCAGCGCTCGAAGAGCTGCGCCTCATCCGCGCAGAACGGCCGCCTGCGAACGCGCGCTCCTCTCGCCCCGACCGCTACCTCTATTTCGGGCGGCGCGGAGACCGGATCGTGGTCACCTCGACCCCGTCGCCGCTCGGGCCCATTCGCAGCCGTCGCCGTGCCGAGCTCGCGGCCCGGGCTCTCCAGGGCGCGAGTGAAAGCGAGCTCGCCATGCTCTCCTCCGGCGGACCACTGCCTCGCCTGCGCGCGAAGCTGCGGGACCTCGCGGAGTGCTTGCGCTACGAGGACGCGGCGCGGCTCCGCGACCGCATCTCGGCGCTCGAGCAGGTGGTGGACGACCTGGCAGAGCTGGAGCGGCTGCGTGCCGCGCGCCTCTGTCTTGTCGCCCCGGCTCTCGAGCCCGGCTTTCGCCGCGCCTTCTTCGTCTCGGGCGGGCGGGTGGCGTCGGTGCGGACTCTGCCGCGCGGGCCGGCGGCCCGCATCGAGCTCGAGGCGGGGCTGGCCGAGGCGCGCTCCGGCGAGGAATCGCTGGCCCCGGACGACGCGGACGAGCTCCTCCTCATCGGTTCGTTCCTCCGGCGTCCTCCACCCGAGCTCGAGGTCGTGCGCATGGCCGAGCTCGAAGCGGGGTATGTCCCCGGTGATGAACGAGCAGCCGCCGGTTCCGGAAACGCCCGCTGAGGACCTGCCCCAGGATCCGGGGATCCCCGGCGGTCCGCCTGCCCCCGACGAAGAAGACGACTCGCTCGAGCGGCCCGACTCGCCCGACGATCCACGCGGAATCGACGCCCCCGGATCCCCGCACGTGCCGCCTCCGCAGCACTAGGCCGGGGCAGGGCGCCAGCGGAGAACGCTAGTAAGCTCAGACCATGGCGCAAAACCTCGAAGCCGGGGTGGAGACAGCGGCTTCGACGTTCGCGGACCGCCTGGCCGATGCTGTCGACGCAAAGCGCAGCCAGCTGCTCGTGGGCCTCGACCCGCGGGCCGAGCTCTTGCCGGTCGAGCTGCGCGGCGAGACGTACCTGAGCCGGGGAGCGGCCGCGGACGCATGCGCCCGTTTCTGCCGTGGACTGATCGATGCCGTCGCTCCGTATGTGGTCGGGGTGAAGCTCCAGATCGCGTTCTTCGAGGCTCTCGGCGCGGACGGCCTTCGCGCTTACGAGGAGGTACGCGACTACGCCCGCGCCGCGACGCTTCTGGTGGTCGCCGACGGCAAGCGCGGCGATATCGGCTCCACGGCCCGAGCCTACGCCGACGCCTACCTCGAGACCGGCGAGGACGGGCGGTTGCCCGTGGATGCGCTCACGGTCAACCCGTATCTCGGCAGTGACTCCATCGAGCCGTTCCTCGCCGCGTGCCGGCGTTCGGGCGCCGGCCTCTTCTGTCTCGTGAAGACGTCCAACGCGGGCAGCGCAGACATCCAGGATCTCGCACTCTCGGACGGGCGACGCGTGTGGCACCAGGTCGCGGAGCTGGTCAACGAGTGGGGCTCGGGGCTCGTCGGCGAACGGGGGCTTTCCAGCGTCGGCGCCGTCGTCGGCGCCACCTATCCGCGCGCGGTCGCGGAGGCGCGGAAGCTGATGCCGCAGGCGGTCCTGCTCCTGCCGGGGATCGGAGCCCAGGGCGCGACTCCGGCCGACGTGGCGCGCGCGTTCACCAGTGGCCCCGCCAGCGCTCTCGTCCCGGTCTCGAGGGCAGTCATCTACGCCTTCCGCGTCGACGGGGCGGACTGGCGCAAGGCGGCCGCCGCCGAGGCGGCGCGGCTGAGGAGCGAGGTCTGGGCGGCCTCGGGATGGTGACCGACCCCAAATACCGGATGTGGGTGTACCGCATCGCCGCTCCGGCGGCGTTCTTTCTTGCGGCCACGATTCTGATCATTCTCATCGAGCGGGGCCTGAGCAGCGAAAGCTCGAGCACCACGCCCACCACCACGCCCACCACCACGAGCGCCGGCGACACGACCACAACCTCGGGGACGAGCACCTCGAAGAAGAAGCAGATCTACCGGGTCAAGGCCGGCGACACCCTCGAGTCGATCGCGGCGAAGTTCGACACCACCGTCGACGATCTGCTTTCGCTGAACCCGGGGATCGACCCCCTGGCGCTCAGCCCCGGTCAGAAGATTCGCGTCGCCTGACGGCTTTGGCCGTGTGGACGGCGGCGAGGGCGAGGGTCATGAGCGGGTTCCCGACCGAGCGCATCCGGACCGCGCCTGCGATGTACTCACTCTCCTTCCGCGGCAGCAGAAGGCTGCGCGGTGCCCGTCCGAGCGAGAGGACGCGCGCCTGCCCGTCGCGATCCGAGCCGGGCCAGAGAAAGAGCCGCGTCGGCCGGAGCTCGAAGCCGCCGAGCTCGCCGAGCTGAACCTCGAAGCCGCGCTCGCGCCCTCGCACGCGCTCGGGAGAGCTGTGCCGTTCGATCAGACCCATTGCAAGCTGAATTTATACGCTTGAGATCCGTGCTCCGGCGCCTTGCTCTCATCGCCGGGCTGCTCCTCTCACTCGTCGCAGCCCAGTCGGCCACCGCCGCGACGCCTCCTCCAAGCGTGAAGGCGTCTGCCGCGCTGCTCGTCGACGGAAAGACGGGCGAGACGCTCTACGCGCTCAATCCCGATCGGCGTGTGCCGATGGCGAGCCTCACGAAGCTCATGACCGCGCTCCTGACCATGGAGAACACGAAGAAGAACGAGGTCGTCCGCGTGCAGGGGCCGGCCCCCTCGGTCGGCGAATCGACGATCGATCTCCAGGCAGGCGAGCGGCTCCAGGTCAAGGATCTGCTCGCGGCTGCGCTGATCCAGAGCGCGAACGACGCCGCGTACGCCCTTGCCGCGGACGTGGGGGGCGGCAGCGTGAAGGAGTTCGTGCGGATGATGAACGAGCGAGCTGCGGAGCTCGGTCTCGCCCACACGCACTACGTCGTACCCGACGGGCTCGACACTCCGGGGCACTACTCGTCCGCGCTGGACACATACACCCTGGCCAGAGAGGACATGAAGCACGCCCTCTTCCGCCGGATCGTCGCGCAGACCGGCGGCGAGATCGAGGGTGGGCGGACGCTCTATGCCTGGAACGATCTGCTGAAGACCTATCCCGGCACGATCGGGATCAAGACCGGGCACACCGACCTGGCGGGCTGGAGCGAGATCGCCGCAGCGGAACGCGACGGCGTGACGATGTACGCCGTCCTCCTCGGCGGGCCTTCTCGCGGCAAGCGCAACCGTGATCTCGGGGCCCTGCTCGACTGGGGCTTCAGCCATTACGGGCGTGTGCAGGTGATCGCGCGCAACCGCCCGTACGCAGAAGTGAGCGTCCCGTTCTCAGACGACGAGGTGGCGCTCGTCTCCGAGGATCGCGTTCGCGCCACCGTGTCGCTCGACCACGAGCTCATGGAGAAAGTCGTCGCGCCGGAGGAGCTCGACCTGCCCGTTGCCCAGGGCGATCCGGTCGGCGAGATCGTCGTCTACGACGGGGACACGGTCGTCGCCCGCCATCCGCTCGTCGCCACGGAGACCGTCGGGGAGCCCAGTATCCCGGCGCGCGTACGCTGGTACGCTGGGCGGGCGCTCGACGAAGCCGGTGACATGCTCTCGAGCCTCTCGCCCTTCTGATGATCGTCACCGTCACCCTCAACGCTGCGATCGACCGCACGCTGCTGGTCCCGAACTTCCAGCTTGGGCAGCGCCATCGCGCGAGCGAGGGGACGACAAGCGCCGGCGGCAAGGGAATCAACGTCGCGCGAGCCGCTCGCCGCCTGGGCGTGCCGGTGGTCTGCACGGGTCTCGCCGGCGGCCGGACCGGGACGCTCCTCGTCGAGGAGCTGACGAACGAGGGGATTCTCAACGACTTCGTGCGCATCAGAGGGGAGTCCCGCACGTCGACGGCCGTGCTCGATCCGACGTCGAACGTCTACACCGAGATCAACGAGTGGGGGCCTGAGGTTGCGGACGACGAGCTCGACGTGCTGCGCGAGAAGCTGACGTATCTCTCCCAGGGCGCAGCCTACGTCGTGTTCGCCGGGTCGCTTCCCCGTGACGTCGACCCCGGCCTTTACGCGGAGCTCATTCGCGAGGCGAATCGCCGTGGGCTCATGACCGTGCTCGACTCCGAAGGCGAGGCGCTACGGCTCGGGATCGAAGCCGAGCCGTACCTGGTTGCCCCCAACCTGCGGGAGGCCGAGTCGCTCGTCGGGCACGAGTTCGTCGACGAGGAGGACCTCTCGAATGCCCTCGACGAAATCGCGGAGCTCGGCGCCCGAAACGTCATCATCACCCTCGACGCGGGTTGTTACGCGCGCTTCCGTGAAGAGCGCTCCGACGACGTTCGCGTTCGGGCACGGGCGCCGCGGCTCGAGGCGATCTCCACGGTCGGTGCGGGCGACACGCTCCTCGCAGCTTTCATTGCAGCCCGTATGAACGACCGCTCCTACGAGGATGCTGTCCGCAGCGCGGTGGCCGCGAGCGCGGCCTCGGTGCTCGAGGCGGGCCCCGGGAAGTTCGACATCCGTGAAGCTCAGCGACTCGCTTCCCACGTCGCGCTCGACCGCCTGGAGCCGGTCCGCCAGGACGCCTGAGCGGTTCCCGGCCCGTCCGGAGGCGGTTGGTAGGATCGCTTGATGGACGTCGAGATCGGCCTCGGGAAGAAGGCGCGGCAGGCATACGGGTTCGACGACATCGCGATCGTCCCGAGCCGCCGCACGCGAGATCCGGACGACGTCGACATCGGCTGGAAGCTCGGCGGCCACCTGCTCGAGCTGCCTCTCCTTGCCTCGGCGATGGACGGGGTCGTTTCTCCCCAGACCGCGATCGCCCTCGGACGGATGGGCGGGCTCGGCGTGCTCAATCTCGAAGGCATCTTCACGCGCTACGCGGATGCGGAGAAACAGCTCGAGCGGATCGCGGGTTTCTCGCCCGCCGAGGCGACGAGCGGCATGCAGGAGATTTACGCGCAGCCGGTCGAGCCGAACCTGGTCGCGCGCCGAATCGAGGAGATCAAGGCCGGCGGAGTGCTAGCCGCCGGTTCGCTGACGCCGCAGCGCGTCCGTGAGCACTACGAGCTCGTGCTCGAGGCGGGGCTCGACGTGCTCGTCATCCAAGGCACAGTCGTCTCGGCGGAGCACGTCTCGTCGAACGGCTCGGCGCTCAACCTGAAGGAATTCATCTCCCAGGTGCCGATCCCCGTGATCGTCGGCGGCTGCGCCAGCTACCACACTGCGCTCCACCTCATGCGCACGGGTGCGGAGGGCGTCCTGGTCGGCGTCGGCCCGGGTGCCGCGTGTACGACTCGCGGAGTTCTCGGCGTCGGCGTGCCGCAGGCGACCGCAATCTCGGATGCAGCGGCGGCGCGCGCGGAGCACCTCCTTGCGACCGGCAAGTACGTGAACGTCATCGCCGACGGCGGGATGCGCACCGGGGGCGACATCGCGAAGGCGATCGCCTGCGGCGCGGACGCGGTCATGATCGGGTCCCCGCTCGCACGGGCCCAGGAAGCGCCTGGCCGGGGGTTCCACTGGGGGATGGCCACGTTTCACCCGACGCTTCCGCGCGGCGCGCGCGTCGAGGTGAAGCAGGTGGCGACGCTCGAGGAGATCGTCGTGGGGCCGGCGCGCGAGAACGACGGGACGCTGAATCTGATGGGCGCGCTCCGCACGTCGATGGCCACGTGCGGATACGAGAACATCCACGATTTCCAGCGCGCGGAGATCATGCTGGCGCCGTCCATCAAGACGGAAGGCAAGGCGCTCCAGCAGGCCCAGCGGATCGGGATGGGATGACCGAGCGGGGCGCTCTTGCCCGCTCCCTCTGGGGCCACCCCGTGCCTCCACCCGCTTTCGAGCGTAGCGTCACCGGGCGCGCGCGTGGCGCGCGGTTCGTGCCAAGGCAGCGACAGAAAGCGACCGGCTGATGGCCGACGCCGTCGTCCTCCAGCTTCCCGAGCCGCCTCCCGAGGAGCGCCCCGTCCTCGTCGTCGACCTCGGCGGCCAGTACTCCCAGCTCATCGCCCGGCGCGTTCGCGAGTGCCGCGTCTATTCGGAGCTCGTCTCCCATCGCGTGCCCGCGGCCCAGCTCGCAGCCCGGCGTCCGCTGGCGGTCATCCTCTCGGGAGGCCCCTCATCCGTGTACGCGGAAGGCGCGCCGTCCGTCGACCCTGGCCTCTTCGAGCTCGGCGTCCCGGTGCTCGGCATCTGCTACGGGATGCAGGTCATGGCCCAGGAGCTCGGCGGGCGCGTCGAGCCCACCGGCGTCTCGGAGTTCGGCCGCACGGAGATTCGCACTGAGGAAGGCGCGCTCTTCGCCGGCCTGCCTGCCGAGCAGGTCTCGTGGATGAGCCACCGCGACTCCGTGACGGCACCGCCCGCCGGCGCGCGCGTCGTCGCCGGCTCGGCCTCGACGCCCATCGCCGCCTTCGAGGATCCTGACCGCGGGCTCTACGGCGTCCAGTTCCACCCCGAGGTCGTTCACACGCCGTACGGCAACGACCTGCTGAAGAACTTCCTCTACAAGGTCGCGGACGCGCCGCCGCTCTGGACGGCCGCCGCCGTCATCGAGGAGGAGGCGGCGCGCATCCGCGCCCAGGTCGGGAGCGACCGGGTGCTGTGCGCGCTCTCGGGCGGCGTCGACTCGGCGGTCGCCGCCCTCCTCGTTCACAAGGCCGTCGGCGACCAGCTGACCTGCGTCTTCGTCGACCACGGCCTGCTCAGGAAGGACGAGGCCGCCCACGTCGTCGAGACGTTCGGCCGCCACTTCCACGTGCCCCTCGTGCACGTCGACGCCCGCGAGCGGTTTCTCGCGCGACTCGAGGGAGTCACGGAGCCGGAAGAGAAGCGCAAGCTGATCGGTGAGGAGTTCATCCGCGTCTTCGAGGACGAAGCGCGCAAGCTCGGGGATGTCCGCTGGCTCGTGCAGGGCACCCTCTACTCGGACGTGATCGAGTCGGGGGGCGGTCACGCGGGCGCGGCCGAGACGATCAAGTCGCACCACAACGTCGGGGGGCTACCCGAGGTGATGGACCTCGACCTCGTCGAGCCGCTCCGGATGCTGTTCAAGGACGAGGTGCGGAGGGTCGGCGAGGAGCTCGGGCTTCCCGAGGAAATGGTGTGGCGACACCCCTTCCCCGGCCCGGGGCTCGCGATCAGGATCATCGGCGACGTGACGGAGGAGCGGCTGCAGATTCTCCGGGACGCGGACGCAATTCTCCTCGAGGAAGTCCGCCGCGCCGGCCTCTACCGCGAGCTCTGGCAATGCTTCGCCGTGCTGCCCGCGATCCGGTCGGTGGGCGTGCAGGGGGACGGGCGCACGTACGCCTATCCGATCGTGATCCGCGCGGTCACCTCGGAGGACGCCATGACTGCCGACTGGGCGCGACTCCCGTACGACCTTCTCGAGACGCTCTCGAGCCGGATCATCAACGAGATCCCCGGTGTGAACCGAGTCGCGCTCGACATCTCCTCAAAGCCTCCGGCCACCATCGAGTGGGAATAGCGCTCCGCCGCTAGGCTCGAAGCGGTGGCGCGCTACCGCTGGACGATCCTCGCGCTCGGAACGGGCGCCCAGACCGCCTACTCGGCGGTCTTTCTCGGCATCCCGGTGCTCGCACCCGCGCTGCAGAAGGAATACGACCTCGACCTGACGCACGTCGGCCTGGCGATCGCCGCGGCGAACGCGGGCTCGGTCTTCACGCTGCTCGCCTGGGGGCTCCTGGCCGACCGGGTGGGCGAGCGCGTGGTGCTGGGCGTCGGACTCGCCGGCTGCGGTGCCGGGCTCCTGGTCGCCGCGTTCGCACCTTCGTTCGCGGTGCTCGTGGTCGCGCTGACACTGGGAGGAGCCTCGGGCGCGAGCGTCAACGCGGCGAGCGGGCGCGCGGTCATGAGCTGGTTCGGACGCGAGGAACGGGGGTTCGCGCTCGGGATCAGGCAGACCGCCCTCCCGATCGGTGGGCTGCTCGCTGCGCTCCTCCTGCCGCCCATCGAGGCTGCGGGAGGCCTCCGCGCCGGCCTCGTGGCGCTCGCCGCCGGCTGCCTCGTCGCCGCCTTCGCGGGGGCCACGGGACTAAGGGAAGCGCCGCACGAAGAGGGCGAGCTCACCGACATCGGCCACCCGGTGCGCGATCCGCGCATGTGGCAGCTCTCGGTCGGAAGCGCCCTCGTCCTGGCCGCGCAGGTCAGCATCCTGAGCTTCCTCATCCTCTTCCTGCACGGCGAGCGCGGCCTGAGCACGGCGGCTGCGGCAGGCGTCTTCGCCGTCATCCAGGCTCTTGGCGCGGCGGCACGCATCGTCACGGGCCGCTGGTCGGACCGTCTCAAAGCGCGAATCGCGCCGCTCCGCCGCCTGGCGCTGGGCCTCGCCGTGACCCTCGCCGCTGCGGCGGTGCTCCTCTCGGCCCCGCTGCCGATTCTCATTCCTGTCTTCGTGGTCGCGGGCGCACTTTCGTTGAGCTGGAACGGTCTCTCGTTCACCGCGGCGGCCGAGCTCGCGGGGAGGAGGCGGGCCGGAGCAGCGATCGGCTTCCAGCAGACCGCTCTCGCCATCACGAGCGCGGTCGCGCCTCCGGCCTTCGCAGCGGTGGTGGAAGCAGGGTCCTGGTCGGTCGCCTACGGGCTGGCGGCCGCGATGCCGATCGCCGGCATCGCGGTCATGCGGCAACTGTCGCTCTAGTCGAGCTCGGCTTCGGCGGCCTCGCCGTGCTCGACGATGTCGCCTTCCTTGAAGAGGACGTCCTGCAGGACGGTGCGCCACTTCTCGTTGCGCCGGGTGAGGAATTCGAGGTTCATGGCGAAGTGCTTGAACTCCTCCTGCTGGGCGTTCTCCATGATCGCGCGCGCCTCGGGATCCTTCTCGAGGGCGAGGCGTTGCTCGTACCAGTCGATTGCCTCGGCCTCCTCGATCAGCGAGATGCACATCCGTGCGAAGGTCCGAGTCTCCTCGGGGAGCTCGTCAGCGGGCTCGTGATATTGCTCGAACGGCATGGGGCGAATGTTGCCACCAGCGGCTCGATCACAAACGTCGAGCCGCTAGCCTCTTGCGGATGAACGCGACGGACGCCACACGCTCCCGGCTGGCCTCGCCGACGACGCTGAAGATCCTGCGCTGGGGCGGGCCCGTCGTCTGGATCGTCGCCTTCGCGATCTTCTGGCTCGAGCGGGGGCTGCCCCTCTCGCGCGACATGCTCGTCATGTGGATCCTCCTCGGGCTGCTCGCGCTCTCCCTGACGAACGTGAAGGGGTGGGTGCGGAGTGTCGTGCTCGAGTGGCTCCCGTTCCTGGCGATCCTCTGGGTCTACGACCTGCTGCGGGGCCAGGCCGACGGACTCTTCTTTCAGGCGCACGTCCTCCCGCAGCTGCGCGCGGACGAGGTGCTCGGGCTCGGAGTCGCGCCCACGGTGCGGCTGCAGCAGTGGCTCTGGGACGGGCCCTTCACGATCCATTGGTACGACTACCTCGCCTGGCTCGTGTACGTGAGCTACTTCCTCGCGACCTACGTCGTCGCGGCGGTGCTTTGGTTCGTCGCGCGCGACCGGTTCCGGCGCTACGTGGTCATGGTCTCGACCGTGGCGATGATGGCCTTCGCCACGTACGCGCTCTTCCCCGCAGCGCCGCCCTGGATGGCCAGCCAGTTCGGCGAGCTCGAGCCGACGACGCGCTCGATCGGAGTCATCTGGAGCCACATCCCGGTCGGAAACTTCGACACGCTGTACGAGAAGGGCGCGGCCTACTCGAACCAGGTCGCCGCCGTGCCGTCGCTCCACGGCGCGTACACGCTGCTCGTCG